>JAICUS010000695.1 GCA_025935735.1 Solirubrobacteraceae bacterium
CCTCGCGGGCTCGGAGGGGCGCCGGCGTTCCATCTGGCCGGCGATGTACCCGGAGCTGCTGGCGCTGGTGCGGGCGCACCGCTCGACGCTGATCTTCGTCAACAACCGCCGGGCGGCCGAGCGGCTGGCGCTCCGGCTCAATGAGCGGGCCGAGGAGCCGATCGCCCGCGCCCACCACGGCTCGCTCGCCCGCGAGGAGCGGCTCGTGGTCGAGGAGCAGCTGAAGGCCGGCGAGCTGCCCTGCCTGGTGGCCACGAGCAGCCTCGAGCTGGGCATCGACATGGGCGCCGTCGACCTCGTGCTCCAGGTCGAGTCGCCGAAGTCGGTCACCGCCGGCCTGCAGCGGATCGGCCGCGCCGGCCACAACGTCGGCGACACGAGCAAGGGCCGGATCTTCCCGAAGTTCCGGGCCGACCTGCTGGAGTGCGCGGTCGTCGCCCAGCGCATGCGCGAGGGCAAGATCGAGACGACGGTCGTCCCGCGCAACCCGCTCGACGTGCTCGCCCAGCAGATCGTGGCGATGGCGGCGAGCAGCGAGGACGAGCCGCTCTCCGTCGACGCGCTGGCGGCGCTGCTCGCCCGCACGTACACCTACGCCGAGCTGTCGCGCGCGCAGCTGGAGAACGTGCTGGACATGCTCGACGGGCGCTACCCGAGCGAGGAGTTCGGCGAGCTGCGCCCGCGGATCGTCTGGGACCGCGTCAACGGCACCCTCCGGGCACGCAAGGGCGCCCGGGCACTGGCCATCACCAACGCCGGCACGATCCCCGACCGCGGGCTGTACTCGGTCAACCTCCCGGACGGCCGCCGCGTGGGCGAGCTCGACGAGGAGATGGTCTACGAGGCCCGGCCCGGCCAGGTATTCCTGCTCGGCGCGTCGTCGTGGCGGATCGAGGAGATCACCCGCGACCGGGTGATCGTCTCGCCGGCGCCCGGCGTCCCCGGCGCCGTCCCGTTCTGGAAGGGCGACGGGCTCGGCCGGCCGCGGGAGCTGGGCGAGGCGATCGGCGCCTTCGCCCGCTGGGCGGTGGGCCAGGAGCCGCAGACGCTCGAGCGCGACTACGACCTCGACCGGCGCGCCGCGGTCAACCTGGTCGAGTTCCTGCGCGAGCAGGAGGCGGCCACCCGGGTCGTCCCGTCCGACCGCACCGTGGTGATCGAGCGCTTCCGGGACGAGATCGGCGACTGGCGCGTCTGTGTCCTGAGCCCGTACGGCGGCCGCGTCCACGCCGCCTGGGGGCTGGCACTGTCCGCCCGCATCCGCGAGGAGTACGGCCTGGAGTCGGACGCGATCTGGTCCGACGACGGCATCATCGTCCACCTGCCCGACGCCGACGAGCCGCCCGGTCAAGAGCTGATGCTGATCGAGCCCGACGCGCTCGAGGACCTGGTGGTGGGCGAGCTGGGCGGCTCCGCGCTGTTCGGCGCGCGCTTCCGCGAGAACGCCGGCCGCGCGCTGCTCATCCCGCGCGCCTATCCCGGCCGGCGCACGCCGCTGTGGCAGCAGCGGCTGAAGTCGCAGACGCTGCTGGAGGTCGCGCGCCGCTACGCGCAGTTCCCGATCGTGCTGGAGACCTACCGCGAGTGCCTGCGCGACGTGCTCGACCTGCCCGGGCTGCACGACCTGCTGACCAAGCTGCACCGGCGCGAGCTGTCGCTGGTCGAGGTGGAGACGCCGACCGCCTCGCCGTTCGCCTCCTCGCTGCTGTTCGACTACGTCGCCACGTATATGTACGAGGGCGACCAGCCGAACGCGGAGCGCCGCGCCGCCGCGCTGGCGCTGGACCGCGAGCTGCTGCGCGAGCTGCTCGGCCAGGAGGAGCTGCGCGAGCTGATCGACCCGGGCGCGCTGGCCACGGTCGAGGCCGACCTGCAGCGGCTCTCCGAGCGCACCCGGGCCGACTCCGTGGACGCCCTGCACGACGTGCTGCGCCGCGTGGGCGACCTGACCGCGGACGAGGCCGTTCAGCGCGGCGGCACCGCGGCCTGGCTCGAGCAGCTGGCCGGCGAGCGGCGCGCCGTCGCGCTGCGCGTGGGCGGCGAGCACTGCTGGGTGGCCGCCGAGGACGCCGGCCTGTACCGCGACGCGCTCGGCGCCGTCCCGCCGTCCGGGCTGCCGGACGCGTTCATCGCCGACGTCCCGGACGCGATGGAGCGGCTCGTGCGCCGTTATGCCCGCACCCACGGCCCGTTCGAGGGCCGTGCGCTCCGCGACCGCTACGGCGTCGACCTCACGCCGGTGCTGGAGCGCCTCGAGCAGGCCGGCGAGCTGGTGCGCGGCGAGCTGCGTCCCGGCGGCACGCATAGGGAATGGTGCGACCCCGAGGTGCTGCGGCGGCTGCGCCGCGCCTCGCTGGCCGCGCTGCGGGCGGAGATCGAGCCGGCCGACCAGCGCGCGTTCGCCCGCTTCCAGGCGAGCTGGCAGGGCGTCGACCGCCACCCCCCCGGCGGCGCGGGCGTGGACCGTCTCAGAGAAATGCTCGTGCCGCTCCAGGGCCTGCCGCTGCCGCTGGAGGTGTGGGAGCGCGACGTGCTGCCGCGCCGGGTGGGCGCCTACTCGCCGTCCTGGCTGGACCAGCTGTGCGCGAGCGGCGAGGTGGTGTGGGTGGGCGCGGGCGCGCTGGGCCGGCGTTCCGGCCGGGTCGCGCTGTACTTCCGCGAGGACGCGCCGCTGCTCGGTCCACCGGCGTCGGGGATGGCGAAGCCCCCCGACGACGGCATCCACGAGCGCCTCCGCGAGCGCCTGCGGGCCGGCGCCTGCTTCTTCACCGACCTGCTGACCGACGTCACCGGCGTCTCCACCGAGGAGCTGCAGAACGC
>JAICUS010000848.1 GCA_025935735.1 Solirubrobacteraceae bacterium
GATGCGGTCGCGCGTCTCCGGCAGGGTCGTGTAGCGGTCCTTGACGTAGCCGGTGAACTCCGAGCCCGCGGTCTTCATCACCACGAGGTCTTGCAGGCCGGAGACGACGTGCGCGGCGCCGTCGGCGCCGGCCACCACCGTGGCCGTGCGCGCCTCGCCGCCCGCGCGGCGCAGGTTGTGCGCGTCCAGGCGCTCCCAGCCCGTCTCGGCGATGTGCACGCGCGCGCGGGAGATCGGGCCGGCGACGAAGTGGCGCGCGAGCCGCAGCGCGAAGTCCTCGATCTCCCCCACCGGCGTCTGCTTGGCGAACGCGAACACGGTGTTCTTCTGTGTGTCCGTGGGCACGACGTTCGCGTTGTCGCCCGTGGTGTGCACGCTCACCAGGTCACCCGACAGCGCGATCGACACCGTGAGGTCGCGCACGGCGTCCCGCTCGCCGCCGCGGTCGAGCGTGACCATCCGCACCTCGGCCTTGCCGTACTGGTTGGCCCCGAGAACGACGTCCATCGAGCGCGCGAGGCTAGCGCAGGAAGACCAACGCCGCGGCGGGATCGGCGAACTGCGGCTGGGTAGGGGAGCGAGGGCCTTTGCCGCCGTGCGCGGATGATCGTTCCGGTGGGGCCGCCGGAACAGGTGAGGGAGTCTAGGTACCTATAGCGTGCACAGATTGCCACACGCGAAAGAGGTGCATCAGAACAGCGTGCGGTCGTGATCGAGTCTCGCGCCGCGCCAGAGCAAACGCGCACACCCGACCCTCGGGACCGGACCCAAGGCCGACCGCTTCCCTACCCAGCAGCCGTTCGCCGGCCCCGGCACGGCGCCTACAGCCACACGTCGACGGAGCGGCCGGTCCGCCGCGACTCCACCGCGGCCGCGCAGACCGCGGTCGCGGCGTGGCCGTCGAAGGCGGTCGGACCGGGCTCGCCGTCCACCCAGGCCTGCAGCTCGCGCCGGTAGGCCTCGCCGAACCAGCTCCGGAAGTCGGCCACGACGCCCGGCCGCCGTGGCAGCTCGAGCGTGCCGGACTCCCCCACCACCTCGCAGCGGATGTCGTAGCCGTAGCCGGCGTTGACGAAGCACTCGACGTCGACGACGCGGCCCGACGCGGTCTCCACGACCACGAGCTGGGGCCGGGACAGGCCGTCGCCGGCCGCGTGCACGGTGACGCGGGCGATCTCCTCGCCCAGCAGCCAGCGCGTGACGTCCGCCTCGTGGACCAGCGAGTCGGTGAGCACGTGGTCGGCCGTGAACCAGGCGGGCGAGGCGGCGTTGCGGTGAACCATGTGCGCGGCCAGCGGCGCGCCGACCTCGCCGGCGTCCAGGCGCCGCTTCAGGTCGGCGTAGCCCGGGTCGCGGCGGCGCATGAAGCCCACGGTCACCCGCCCGTCCGCGTCGGCGGCGGCGATCCGCCGGCAGGCTTCGACGGTGTCGGCCAGCGGCTTCTCGCACAGGACGCGCTTGCCCTCCTCCAGACAGGCGAGCACGAGCGCCTCGTGGGTCTCGGGCGGCGAGGCGATCACCACCGCCTCCACCGCGGCGTCGGCGATCAGCTCCAGGCCGTCGGCGTAGTCCGCGCCGGGCGCGAACGGGTCGGCGGTGGCCGCGACGGTCGCGCCCGGGACCTCCGCGCGCAGCAGCTCGACGTGCACCGAGCCCATCGACCCGGTGCCGACGACGCCGACGTTCACCGCAGCAGCGCCGCCACCGCGGCGGGATCGGGCGCGGCGCCGTCGCGGGCGATCCGGTTGGCCAGCCGCTGGACCTCCGCGTTGACCGGCGTCGGCACGCCGTACAGGCGGCCGAGCAGCACGACCTCGCCATTGAGGTAGTCGACCTCGATCCGCC
>JAICUS010000683.1 GCA_025935735.1 Solirubrobacteraceae bacterium
CGGCGTGCTCGCGCCGACGGTCCAGCCCTCGGGCGCGCTCAGCGTCGCGATCAGGCCGGTGGCGGCGTGCTCGCCCGCCGGGACCTGCACGGTCGCGCTGGCCGTGAACGTCTGGCCGGGCCGCGCGTTGTCCGGTGCCGACAGGGTCACGCTCGTGCCCGGCGCGGGCGGCAGCGCGTACTTGTGCGCGTCATAGCCCGGGCTGTCGTCCATCCCGACCTGCAGCGGCGAGGTGTAGCTGCCGTAGTTGGTCAGCGCCACCGTGCCCAGCCCGCCGGTCGTGCCGTCGAGGTTCCACACGGCGAGGGCGATGGTGTTCTCCCCGTGGGGGTCGAGGACTCCATTGGGGATCGGGAAGCTGTGCTGCGGGCCGACGTAGTTGACGTAGTTGCCCATCATCCAGCCGTTGACGAACAGCATCACGCGGTAGCGGCGGCTGGAGTCGTCGCTGAACGTGATGCCGAGCGACGTGTCCTGGCCCTGCGGCAGGTCGAGCGTCACGTCCTTGCGGTACCAGGAGACGCCCGGCGTCGTGTCGGTGGTCGGCAGGTCGACCGTCGACCAGCCGGAGTCCGGGTAGCCGGGGAGGTACCAGCCGGCGCGCTCGCCGAACAGGCCGCCGGTGGACAGCGGCCCGCGCACGGTGTCGCGCAGGCTCTCGCCGCCGGCCACGCCCTGCAGCCGCCAGGTCAGCGACGTCAGCGGCGCGCCGTTCAAGGTCGCGCCGATCAGCCCGCGCGCGGCCTTGTTGCCGTTGGACTCGTTGTAGTCCTCCTCGTGGCCCATGTTCACGGTGAGGACCGAGACGATGTTGTCGCCGCGGGCCTTGACGGAGCCCGGCGGGAAGGCGAAGTCGCCGCTGCCGGAGGTCGAGCTGCCCAGGAACGTCCCGTTCAGCCAGGCCGAGAACGCCTGCGCGCCGCCGCCCGACTGCGAGGTCAGGTGGATGCCGGTCTCGAGGCCGGTGGAGTGGAAGCGCCCGCGGTACCAGGTGTTGCCGGTGTGGAAGCCGTAGTCGTCGGCGAACAGCACGGGCAGCGAGCCGGGCGCCGTCGTGCTGTGCGAGGACAGCTTGTCGGCCACCACCCAGCTCGAGTCGTCGAAGCCGGGCTGGGCCTCGGGCGCCTCCTCGGCGTGCTTCCAGCCGTGGCTGATGTCCGGCAGCGTCACGGGCTGCGCCGTGGCGATCGTGCCGGTCAGGCCGTGCAGCGCGTCGCCCGCCGTGACGCCGACCGGCTGGCCGTTCCACTTGACGTTCGCCGCGTCCGTGAAGATCTCGACGTTGGGGTCGTCGCCGTTGTCGCCGGTCAGCTGCAGGTCGTTGCCGCTCTCGTCGGCGGTGCGCAGCAGGTGGGTGCCGCGGACGATGACCGCCTGCGAGCCGGAGTCCTGGCGCCAGAACGTCTCCGCCGTCGCCTTGTCGCCGATCAGCAGCAGCAGCGGGTGGTCGCCCGGGCCCTGGACGGCGATCCGCAGCAGCCCGTCGTGCTTGTAGTTCAGGCGCAGATCGCCGCTGGCCGCGTCCCAGGTGGTCTTGACGTCGCCGCCGGCGCTCGTGACCGTCGGCTGGGCGCTGTAGCGCAGCACGGTCTCGCCGTCGGAGCCCTGGTCGCCGTAGAGCACGGCGATGTCGCGCCCGCCGATGGTGGCGTCGGTCATGATCTCCGACGTCGAGTAGCGCAGCGGGTTCGTGCCCAGCGTGTAGTCGGCCACGATCACGTGCGAGTCGCGCCCGTTGAGCGTGATCGCCGTGCCGGGCTCCTGCGGGACCGTCGGGTAGGTCGCCGGCGCGGTCGTGTCGCTCGCCGGCAGGTCGATCGCGTCGATGGCGACGTAGTTGTCGGTCGAGCCTGAGCTGTGCGTGCCGGTGACCACGATCTTCAGCGTGTGCGGGCCGTCGGTCAGCCCGTTGGCCTGGTAGATCAGCGCGTGCGGCTCGCCGCCGGAGTCGTCCACCGTCGTCTGCTTGACGCCGTCGATGTAGACGTCGGCGAAGCCGTGGTTGTTGGTCTTGGAGCCCCACCAGGCGATCCGCGGGCCGGTGAACGGCACGGTCAGGCTGTCGTTCGCCGTACGCGAGAACGACTCGGTGTTCTTGTAGTCCGCGCCCGTGTAGCTCTGGTTGGCCACGTGCGACCAGCCGGTGCCCGTGGAGTACTGCAGCGCGGGGTCGGCGTCGTCGTAGGTGTAGGTCGGGCCGCCCGGCTGCGCGTTGAAGTCCAGCGCGATGTGGGTCGTGTCGACGTTGGTGGACGTCGAGCTGGAGTGGCGCAGGACGTGGAACTGCGTTCCGGTGTCCGGGTTCTTGCGGGCCGTGTCGGTGATCGCCGGGTTGTCGGGCGGGATCGAGACGATCCGGTCGGTCTTGGTGAGCGGCTTGACCGCCTGGGTCATGTAGCCGATCAGCTTGTCCTCGTAGTACTTCGGGTCCAGCTGGCGCGTCTCGCGGATCGCGGCGCCGTAGTCGTAGGACGTGTAGTTCTCCGGCTCGCCCAGCCAGCCCCAGTTGGTGCCGCCGAACAGCATGTAGAAGCTCTGCGCCGTGGCGCCGACGGCGATGTTCTGCTTGTAGAAGACGTTGGCGAACTGGTCGTTGATCAGCTGCGCGCACTTGTCGTAGCCGGGGCCGCCCCACGGGTCGAAGGCGCCGCCCTGGAACTCCGGCGTGTACAGCGGCTTGCCGGCCGGGTGGTCGTAGCTGATGTCCGGGACGCCGCTCCAGCGCGTCGGATTCGAGCAGTTGAAGCCCTGCGGGTAGCTGTCCGGGCCGTCGACGTCCAGCGCGGCCTGGCCGGAGTTGAACGTGCCGTTGTTGTTGCCGGTCAGCGGCACCGTGATCCCGTCGGCCCGCGCCTTGTCCTCGATGTGCTGC
>JAICUS010000327.1 GCA_025935735.1 Solirubrobacteraceae bacterium
ATCGGGACGTCCGCCACCGCGGCCACCCTGGCCGCCGCGACCGCCGCCGCCTCCGCCTCCGCGGCCACCGCCGCCGAAGCCGCCTCCGCCGCCACGGCCACCGCCGCCGCCGAAGCCGCCTCCGCCGCCGCGACCGCCGCCTCCGCCGCCACGGCCACCCGGGCCGCCGCCACGGCCGCCCTGGCCGCCGCCGCCCTGGCCACCGCGCCCACGGCCACCGCCGCCGCGCCCGTCGCCGCGCCCGCGGCCGTCGCGGCCGCGACCGCCGCGGCGGTCGTCGTCGCGGTCCTGGCCGCCGCCGGCGGGCTCGTCGAGCGAGGTGAGGTCCTGGCCGGAGTAGCCGGCGGGCATGATCTCGCCCTTGTTGATCCAGCACTTGACGCCGATGCGGCCGAACGTCGTGCGGGCCTCGTAGAAGCCGTAGTCGATGTCGGCGCGCAGCGTGTGCAGCGGCACGCGGCCGTCGGAGTAGGACTCCGAGCGGGCCATCTCGGCGCCGCCCAGACGGCCGCCGACCTGGATCTTGCAGCCCTTGGCGCCGGAGCGCATGGCGCTGGTGAGCGCGCGCTTCATCGCGCGCCGGAAGGCGACGCGGTTCTGCAGCTGCTCGGCGATCGACTGCGCGACGAGCTTGGCGTCGAGCTCGGGGCGCTTGATCTCGAGGATGTTGACCTTGATGGACTTGCCGGTGATCCGGTGCAGGTCGCGCCGCAGGGCGTCGACCTCGGAGCCGGACTTGCCGATCACGATGCCGGGACGCGCCGTGTGGATGTTGACCTCCACCTCGGCGGCGTCCTTGCGGATCGTGATGTCGGAGAGGCCGGCGTGCGCGAGCTTGTTCGTGATGTGATCGCGAATCCGGACGTCCTCGATCAGGAAGTCGCCGAAGTTCTTCTCGGCGAACCAGTTCGACTTCCAGTCGTGGATGTAGCCCACGCGCATGGCCTCGGGATGAACCTTCTGACCCATGTGGGCTAGGACTCCTTCGGGGTGAGCGTGATGGTCAAATGCGAGGTGCGCTTGCGGATCCGCGTCGCGCGTCCCATGGCGCGCGGGCGGAACCGCTTGAGGGTCGGGCCCTCGTCGGCGTGGACTTCGAGGATGCGCAGCTCCTCGCCCACGAGCTCGTGGTTGTGCTCGGCGTTGGCCACGGCGGACTCGAGCAGCTTGCTCCACGCCTTGGCCGCGCCGCGCGGGGTGAACGCGAGGATGGCCCGCGCCTCGTTGACGTCCTTGCCGCGGATGTGGTCGCACACCAGCCGCGCCTTGCGGGCCGACGTGCGCACGTACTTGGCCTGCGCGCGGACGGTCACCCCGACCGGCACGGGCTTGCGGCCCCGGCGCTGCGGCGCGGGCGCCGGCTCCTCGGGCTCCTTGGCTCCCCGGCGGCGGCGCGAGCGCTTGGCGGACTCGACGGCCTCCTCCGCGGCCTCCTCGGCCTGGTCGGCGGCCTGCTCGGCCTCGCGCGCCTTGCGCGCGCGGGAGCGCTTCGGCGCCTTCGCGGCGGCCTCCGCGGCCTCCTCGGCCTTCTCCGCGAGCTCCTCGGCCTCGGCGGCGGCGCCCTCGGCGGTCGGCGTGTGCACCTCCTCGGCGGCCGCGGCGGCCTCGTCGGCCGCGGCAGCAGCCCGGGCGGCCTCGGCATCCGCGCGCTCCTGCTGATCGGCCGGCTCCTCGGCCACCGCCTCGGCGGGCGGCTCTTCGTCAGCGGCCTCCGCGGCCACCGCGTCGCCCGCGCCGCCCGTGATCTCTTCGTCGTCGCCCGTTGCCGCGGGGTCGTCGTCGCCCGGCGCGGCCTGCGGCTCCTCGTCGCCCGCGGCAGCGAGCGCATCGGCGGCGGCCTTGTCGACGCCGGTCGTCTCGGCAGCGGTGCCTTCGGCGGAGGGCGTGCCGCCCTCGGAGGGTGTGGGCTCCGGCTGCTCGGCCGACTTGCGCGCTCCTGTCTCGCTTCGCTCGCCACCGCGGCCGACTTCGTCGGCGCTCGCCTGCTTCGCCTCGGCGGCGTCCTCGGGCGAGGTGTCGCCGGGCTTGCCCTGCTGCGGGTTCTCGGGATTCTTCGGGCTCATCGCACCTTGCCCTTGGAGTCATGCCCGCGGTAGGTGCGCGTCGGCGCGAACTCGCCCAGCTTATGGCCGACCATCGACTCCGAGACGAACACGGGCACGTGCTTGCGCCCGTCGTGCACGGCGATGGTGTGGCCGACCATCTCGGGGAAGATCGTCGACGCGCGTGACCAGGTGCGGATCATCTGGCGCGAGTTCGCGGTGTTCATCGCCTCGATGCGGTTCATGAGGCGATCCTCGACCCACGGGCCCTTCTTCGAGGAACGGCTCATCAGCGGCCACCCTTCTTCCCGCGGCGGCGGCCGCGGACGATGTAACGGTCGGACTGCTTGCCCTTGCGGCGCGTGCGATAGCCGATGGTCGGCACGCCCCAGGGCGTCTGCGGATGGTTGCCCAGCGGGTTGCCGCCCTCGCCGCCGCCGTGCGGGTGGTCGACCGGGTTCATGGCGGTGCCGCGGGTCTGCGGGCGCACGCCCATGTGGCGCTTGCGGCCGGCCTTGCCGACGGTGATGTTCTGGTGGTCGGAGTTGCCGACCACGCCGACCGTCGCCCGGCAGGCCGAGCGGACCATGCGCATCTCGCCGGAGGGCAGGCGCAGCGTGGCGTAGTCGCCCTCCTTGGCCATCAGCTGGATGCCGGCGCCGGCCGAGCGGGCGAGCTGGGCGCCGCGGCCCGGCTGGAGCTCGACGTTGTGCACGAGCGTGCCCACCGGCATCGCGGCCAGCGGCATCGCGTTGCCCACGGTGATGTCGGCGCCGGGGCCGGACATGACGGTCATGCCCACGCGCAGCCGGTTCGGGGCCACGATGTAGGCCTTCGCGCCGTCGACGTAGTGCAGCAGCGCGATGTAGGCGGAGCGGTTCGGGTCGTACTCGATCGCCGCCACTCGCGCCGGCACGCCGTCCCGGGTGCGCTTGAAGTCGATCTTGCGGTACAGCCGCTTGGCCCCGCCGCCGCGGTGGCGTGCGGTCTTGCGGCCGAGCGCGTTGCGCCCGCCGGACTTCTTGAGGCCCTCGACGAGGGTCCGCTCGGGCTCGGTCTTCGTGATCTCCGCGAAGTCCGGGTACGTGACGAACCGGCGACCGGGGGAGGTTGGCTTAGGCTTGCGGATCGGCATGGCTTAGAGGTCGGCTTCCAGGCCTTGGAAGATCGGGATGTTGTCGCCGGGGCGCACCTGCACGACGGCCTTCTTCCACGCCCGCGTGCGGCCCGCGGTGTAGCCGCGGCGCTTGGGCTTGGACGGCACCTTCGAGGTGCGCACCTCGAGCACCTTGACGCCCTCGAACAGCGCCTCGACGGCCTGCTTGATCTGCGTCTTGTGCGCGTCCGGGTGGACACGGAACGTGTACTTGTCCGCGGTCGCCAGCACGTAGGACTTCTCGGAGACGACCGGGCGGATGATCACCTGGGAGTGGTCCATCAGCGCTGGGCCTCCTTCTTCGCGCGAGCGGTGAGCGAGTCGAGCGCCGCCTGGGACAGCACGAGCGTCGCCGCGCCGACGAGGTCGGCGACGCCGACGTCGTCGACGTGCAGGACGCCCACGCGGGACAGGTTGCGGAACGACTTGGCCGCGGTCAGCTCGTCGTCGGACAGGACCACGAGCACGGAGCCGCCACGGTGCGCGTCCAGCAGCTCGGCCGCGCGCTTGGTCGACGGCGCGTCGAAGCCGCCGGCGTCCACCACGTGGATGGTCGAGCGCTCGGCGTGCACCGACAGCGCGGAGCGCAGCGCCGCCCGGCGCGCCTTGCGATTGACCTTGACGACATAGGAGCGCGGCGAGGGCCCGAAGACCGTGCCGCCGCCCGTCCAGATCGGCGAGCGCGAGGTGCCGGCCCGGGCGCGGCCCGTGCCCTTCTGGCGCCACGGCTTCGCCGAGCCGCCGGACACCATCCCGCGCGTCTTGGTGGCGTGCGTGCCCCGCCGGCGCGCGGCCAGCTCGGCCACGACGACCTCGTGCACGAGCGGGCCGTTGAACGGCGTCTCGAACACGTCGGCGTCCAGCGTCACGGCGGCGCCGCCGCCCAGCCCAGCGGCCTCAGGCATCGGTGCGCACCTCCACCGTCCCGCCCTTGGGGCCCGGGACCGAGCCGCGGACGAGCATCAGGTTGCGGTCGGGCATCAGCTCGACGATCGTCAGGCCCTTCTGGGTGGCGCGCCCGCCGCCCATGCGGCCGGGGCCGCGGATGCCCTTGAACACGCGCGACGGCGTGGCCGACGCGCCGATCGACCCCGGCGCGCGCACGTTGTGCGAGCCGTGGGCCTTGGGGCCGGCGCTGAAGTTGTGGCGCTTGATCGTGCCCTGGAAGCCCTTGCCCTTGGTGATGCCGGCCACCTTGACCTTCTGGCCGACCTCGAAGCTCTCGACGGTCACGGTGTCGCCGACCACGAGCTCACCGGCCTCGTCGCGGAACTCCGCGAGCGTCTTGACCGGCGGCGAGTCGACCTTCTTGAGGTGACCGAGCAGCGGCTTGTTGAGCGCTTTCTCGCGCACGGCCCCGAAGCCGAGCTGAACAGCTTCATAGCCGTCGGCCTCATGCGTGCGGATGGCGGTGACGGGGCACGGCCCGGCCTCGAGCACGGTGACGCGCTCGACCTTGCCGTCCTCGAGGAACCGCTGGGTCATGCCGAGCTTCTTGGCGAGGATCGCGGGCATCAGTTGAACGCCAACCTGATCTCGATGTCCACGCCGGCGGGAAGGTGGTCGAGCCGCTGGAGCGAGTCGACGGTCTTCGGCGTGGGCTGGTGGATGTCGATCAGCCGCTTGTGCGTGCGGATCTCGAAGTGCTCCTGCGAGTCCTTGTCCTTGAAGGGCGACCGCACGACGGCGTACACGTTCTTCTCGGTGGGGAGCGGCACCGGGCCGGAAACCGTCGCGCCGGTGCGCGTCGCGGTTTCCACGATCTCCTTGGCCGCGGTCTCGATGGCGGACGAGTCGTACGCCTTGAGGCGGATGCGGATCTTGTTCTGGGCTATGGCCACGTGGGTTTCTGTCCGGTGCTTGGGGTGAAGTTTTGTCTGGGTTTCTGCGCGCAATGAGGGCGAGCCCCGGGCACGGGGCCCGCCCTCAAGGGTCGTATCGGTCGACTTCGCGCCGTGGCGGGCACCCGCGCCCGCCCCGGAGAACTACTGAACGATCTCGGTGACCACCCCGGAGCCGACCGTGCGGCCGCCCTCCCGGATGGCGAAGCGCAGCCCGGCGTCCATGGCGATGGGCTGGATGAGCTCGACCTCCATCTGGATGTTGTCGCCCGGCATGACCATCTCCGTGCCCGAGGGCAGGTTGGCGACGCCGGTCACATCCGTGGTGCGGAAGTAGAACTGGGGCCGGTACCCGTTGAAGAACGGGGTGTGGCGGCCGCCCTCCTCCTTCTTGAGGACGTACACCTCGGCCTTGAACTTGGTGTGCGGGGTGATGGAGCCCGGCTTGCAGAGCACCTGCCCGCGCTCGATCTCCTCGCGCTTGATCCCGCGCAGGAGGCAGCCGACGTTGTCGCCGGCCTGGCCCTGGTCGAGGATCTTGCGGAACATCTCGACGCCGGTGACGACGGTCGAGCCGACCTCCGTGTGGATGCCGACGATCTGCACCGTGTCGCCGGTGTTGACGACGCCCTGCTCGATGCGCCCCGTGGCCACCGTCCCGCGGCCGGTGATCGAGAACACGTCCTCGACCGGCATCAGGAACGGGCGGTCCAGCGCGCGCTCGGGCTCCGGGATGTAGGTGTCGAGCTGCTCGGCGAGGTCGACGATCTTCTGCACGTACTCCTCGTCGCCGTCCAGCGCCTTCAGCGCCGAGCCGATCACGAACGGGATGTCGTCGCCCGGGAACTCGTACTCGTTGAGCAGGTCGCGGACCTCGACCTCGACGAGCTCGAGCAGCTCCTCGTCGTCGACCATGTCGGCCTTGTTGAGGAACACGACGATGTACGGCACGCCCACCTGGCGGGCGAGCAGGATGTGCTCGCGCGTCTGCGGCATCGGGCCGTCGGCCGCCGAGACCACGAGGATCGCCCCGTCCATCTGCGCGGCGCCCGTGATCATGTTCTTCACGTAGTCCGCATGGCCCGGGCAGTCCACGTGCGCGTAGTGCCGGTTCTCGGTCTCGTACTCGACGTGCGAAGTGGCGATGGTGATGCCGCGCGCCTTCTCCTCGGGAGCGTTGTCGATCTCCTCGAAGGAACGGGCCTGTCCGCCGTACTTCTCGCTGAGGACCTTGGTGATGGCCGCGGTCAGCGTCGTCTTGCCGTGGTCGATGTGACCGATCGTGCCGACGTTGACGTGCGGCTTGTCCCGCGTGAACTTCTCCTTCGCCACTTTCTATTCGCTCCTATCGCAAGTTTTGTTCTTGAGGCGAACCCGTGCAGACTACCGCGTCTACGCGGCCACCGGCTCACCCGTGCGGCCCTCGACCACCTTCTCGGCGATGTTGGGCGGCACTTCCTCATAGCTGTCGAACTGCATCGTGTAGGTCGCCCGGCCCTGGGTCATGGACCGCACGTCGGTCGCGTAGCCGAACATCTCGCTCAGCGGCACGTGGGCCGTGACGACCTGGGCGTTGCCGCGCGGCTCCATGTGGTTGACCCGGCCGCGGCGGCGGTTGAGGTCGCCGATCACGTCGCCCATGTACTCCTCCGGCGTGACGACCTCGACCGCGAACACCGGCTCCAGCAGGACGGGCTTGGCCCGCTTGGCCGCCTCCTTGAGCGCCAGCGAGCCGGCGATCTTGAAGGCGATCTCCGAGGAGTCCGTGTCGTGGTACTTGCCGTCGGTCAGCGTGACCCGCACGTCGACCATCGGGTAGCCGGCGCGCACGCCGTTCTCCAGCGCCTCTTCGACGCCCTTCTCGATCGCGGGGATGAACTCGGTCGGAACCGCGCC
>JAICUS010000816.1 GCA_025935735.1 Solirubrobacteraceae bacterium
CACTGTTCGGCGCGATGGTGCTGATGCCGCTGTACTTCCAGCAGGTGCGCCACGAGGACGCGGTGATGACCGGCATCCTCGTCGCCCCGCAGGGCATCGGCGCCGCCGTGGCGATGTTCATCTCCGGCCGCGTCACCCAGCGCCTCGGCGGCGGGCTGACCTCGCTGATCGGCGCCTCGATCACCATCGTGGCCACCGTGCCGTTCGTGCTGGTGGGCGCGAACACGTCGTTCGTGCTGATCGCCGCCGCGATGATCGTGCGCGGCTTCGGCATCGGCATGTCGATGATGCCGTCGATGACCGCCGCCTACGCGGTGCTGCGGCCCGATCAGATCAACGACGCCACGCCGCAGATGAACGTGCTCCAGCGCGTCGGCGGCTCGATCGGCACGGCGATCCTCGCCGTGGTGCTGCAGAGCGGCATCACGCATCTCGGCCGGCCGACCCCGGCGGGCGTGGCCGGCGCGTTCGCCCACACCTACTTCTGGGTGCTGGGGATCAGCGTGGTCGCCCTGCTGCCGACCATCCTGCTGACCGCCGTCGAGCGCCGGACCCGCGCCGCCGCTCCCGCGCCCGTCACGGCCGAGGTGGCGCTGGAGGTCGCATGAGCGCCCCCGACCTGCCTCGCGCTGCGCGCTCGTCACCGCTTCGCTCGGACCGCACGGCGACCCTCGAGGCGCTGCGCTCCGCGTTCATCGAGCTGATGGGCGCGGAGCGGCGGCTGCGCGGCCGCTCGGCCCACAAGGCCGGCGACTTCTCGGCCATGGAGATCCGGGCGCTCTTCCAGCTCGCCAAGGATGCGGAGACGACCGCGGGCTGCCTGGCCAAGCAGGCCGACGTCAGCCCGGCCACGATGACCGCCATGCTCGACCACCTGGAGAAGGACGGCATGGTGGCCCGCCGGCGCAGCGAGACGGACCGCCGTCAGGTGATCGTCTCGCTGACCGACGGCGGCCGCGAGCTCATGGACGCCAAGCGCAGCTTCTGGAACCAGACCTGGCGGGCGATGCTCGACGACCACTCCGACGACGAGCTGACCGCCGCCGCGCGCGTGATGCACGACGTCGCGGGCATGCTCGACTCACTGGGCCGCTCCTAGGGGTGCCCCACCGGCGGGCCCGCCTGCCGGTCGGTCCTGAGACACGGTCGCCGGTGGGGTGGGCCCCCGAGGGTTCTCCTCCTGGTACATCCCCTCGATCGTCTCGGCGTACTTCTCGGCGATCGGGCGGCGCTTGAGCTTCATGGTCGGCGTCAGCTCGTCGCCGCCGGGCAGCCAGTCGCCGTCGACGATCGTGAAGCGCTTGATCTGCTCGGGCCGCGAGAGCCGGGCGTTGGCCTTGTCGACGCCGGCCTGCACGGCGGCCCGGACGCGCTCGTCGGACGCGTCGACCGGGAGGCCGAGGGCGGTCAGCACCTCGGGGTCGAGGACGAGCAGCGCGGTGTTGTAGCGCCGGCCGTCGCCGATCACGCAGGCCTGCGAGAGCAGCGGCGTGGCGCCCTTGACCGCCGCCTCGATGTTCGCCGGCGACATGTTCTTGCCGGCGGCGCTGATGATCAGCTCCTTCTTGCGGTCGACGATCCGCACGTAGCCGTCGGCGTCGATCGCGCCCACGTCGCCGGTGTGCAGCCAGCCGTCATCGTCCAGCGCCTCGGCGGTCTTATCCGGCAGGTTGCGGTAGCCGGCCATCACCACGGGGGCGCGCATCAGCAGCTCGCCGTCGTCGGCCAGCTTGAGCTCGACGCCTGGGCGCGCCTTGCCCACGGTGCCGATGCGGACGGCGTCCACCGGGTTCGACGCACCGGCGCCGCAGGTCTCGGACATCCCCCAGATCTCGGCCAGCGGGACGCCGATCGCCTGGAAGAACACGAGCACCTCGCGCGGCGTCGGCGCGGCGCCGACGTTGGCCAGGCGCGTCTCGTCGAGGCCGATGGCCCGGCGCAGGCCGGCGAACAGCGCCTGGGCCTCGGGCGGCATCTCGGGCGGGTCCTCGCCGGCCTGGCGGAGCTCGACGCGGCGCATCGACTCGGCCACGAGCTCGCGGGCGGGCGGCTCCAGCCGGGCCTCCAGCGCGCCCTTGAGCTTCTCCC
>JAICUS010000536.1 GCA_025935735.1 Solirubrobacteraceae bacterium
AGCGCGGCTCCCTGCGCCCGTACGTGGGGCAGATGACGTTCGCGCAGATCGCCGGGGTGCTCGAGGGGCTGCTCGCCGGGCTCACCCACGCGGAGTCGCACGGGATCGTCCACCGCGACCTCAAGCCCGAGAACCTGATGGTCACGGCCGACGGGCGGGTGAAGGTCGCCGACTTCGGCATCGCCAAGGCGACGACGCGGATGCAGACCGGCGCGTTCCTGACCGCGACGGGCACGACCGTGGGCACGCCGACCTACATGGCGCCCGAGCAGGCGATGGCCCAGGACATCGGCCCGTGGACGGATCTGTACTCGGTCGGCTGCATGGCGTTCGAGCTGTTCACCGGCAACGTGCCGTTCCACGACTCCGACGCGCCGATGGCGATCCTGCTGCGCCACGTCAACGAGCCGATCCCGGCGGTGAAGTCGATCGTGCCGGAGGTCGACCAGCGCGTGTCGGACTGGATCCAGCAGCTGCTCGTCAAGGACCCGACCCAGCGCACGCAGAACGCCCAGGACGCGTGGGACGACTTCGAGGAGATCGTGCTCGCGCTGCACGGCCCGCGCTGGCGGCGCGAGGCGCGGCTCGTCGAGCGGATCACCGAGTCGCACGATGCCAAGCCGCTGACGCCGGCGCCGTTCCAGGGCACGACCGCGGGCGAGCCGGGCTCGGAGGAGTTCAAGTCGTTCGCCTGGGGCGCCCCGGCGGGCGACACCGGCGCCGGGTCGGCGCCGCCGATGTTCACGCCGCCGCCGTCGGCCTCGGCGCCCGCGCCGCCGGAGCCGGTCGTCGGGCCGCCGACGCCGCTGCCCTCGAGCGCGATCCCGGTGCCGGACCAGGAGATCCGCGAGGAGACGGGCTTCGTGACCTTCGGCGCGCCCGCGCCGGCGCCGCCCACCGACGCGCTGATCCCGCCGCCCGTGGCGCCGGCCGACTCCGCGCCCGCGGTCTCGCCGCCGCCCGCCGAGGCCGCTTCGCCCTCCGCGGTCACGCCGCCGCCCGCCGAGGCGGTTCGCCCCTTCGAGACCTACATCGCGCCCGAGCCGTCCCGCCCGCCCGTTCACGGCGGCGGGCTGACCGAGCCGCCGGCCGCGGCCGCGCCGCCGCCCGCGCCGCCGGTCGACACGCCCGCTCCGGAGCCGATCGCCGAGACCGTCATGCCGCGCGCGCTGCGCGACGCTCCGCCCGCGGCGCCGCCGCAGGAGCGCTCGTCGCGCCGCTGGCTCATCCCCGCGGCGGTGGCCGCCGGCGTGCTGGTCGTCGTGCTGCTCGTCGTCGTCGTCGCCGGCGGTGGCGGCGGCCCGAGGCCGGCCGCGACGGCGACGCCCGCCAAGACGGCGAAGCCGCCGGCCTCGCCGGTCGTCGTCAGCGCGCCCGGGATCTCGCTGCAGGTGCCCGGCGGGTGGACGCGCGCCGACAAGCCGGCGGGCATCCCCGGCTTCACCTCCGGCGCCGTGACGATGACGGGCCCGGGCGACGCGGGCATCGAGGTCGGGCCGGCCGACAAGTCGGCCGCGAACTCGACGCTGCTGTCCAAGAAGGTGATCTCGGCGAACGGCTCGGTGCCGGCGAAGCAGACCGCGGCGCTGGCCGACGGCGTGCAGGCGTATCGCTACGACGGCGTGAACGCCGGCGGGCGCACCGGGAGCATCTACGCGGTCCCCACCTCCGCGGGCGTGATCACGCTGGCCTGCAGCGCGCCGGGCACCACGTGCGCCTCGATCGCCTCGACCCTGAAGCTCACCTCCGGCAAGACGTTCCCGCTCGGCCCGAGCAAGAGCTACCTCGGCCGCTTCACCGGCGTGCTCTCGACGCTGAGCAGGCGTGAGAGCTCGGCCGCCTCCACGCTGCGCCGGGCGAAGACGCGGACCGGCCAGGCGTCGGCCACCGCCCGGCTCGCGAGCGCCTACGGCGCCGCCGGCCGCTCGCTGTCACGGCTGTCGCTCAGCCCGGCCGACGTGCTGGCGAACGCGCGGCTCGCCACGGCTCTGAAGGCCACCGGCAGCGCCTATGCGAAGGCGGCGTCGCAGGCCCGGCACAAGGACCGCGCGGGCTACGCGCAGAAGGGTCGGACGGCGGTCAAGGCGCACGGCGGCGTGACCGCGGCGCTGCAGGACCTCAAGGCCGCCGGCTACGCCGTGCCGGCGTCGCTGCTCTCGCACTTCGCGAAGCCGGTCCGGCTGCCCACGCTGCACCGCGACCCGGTCGTCCGGTCGACGCCGTCGCAGACCTCCACGCCGGTCACGCCGTCGGCCACCGTGGCGCCGGTGCAGACCGCCCAGCCCGTCATCCCGCAGCCCACCGCTGCCCCGCCGTCGACCACGGGTGGCGGCAGTGGCGGTGGCGGTGGAGGCGGCGGCGGCGCCGTCTCGGGCGGCGGCGAGGGCTAGCAGCTGTTGTCGGCGGGCGGCGGCTCTGGCCGCCCGCGTTTCAGCCGGCGAGCAGCTTGCGGGCCTCGTCCAGCCGGAGCTGGTAGCGCCCGCGGAACTGCTCGGCCGGGCGCTCGACGTCGGCGATCCACTCGCCGAACTTCGCCGGGTCCTTGCCGAAGTTGGCGTCACCGGCGGCGATCGCCTCGCGCTTCACGGCCAGGGCGTGGTCGATGAACCACTTCGCCTGCAGCTCGGGGTGGTCCGGGAAGCCGGCGTAGGCGCCCTGGTTCCAGATCCCGACGCGCATCTGGAAGAACCCGACGGAGTCCCGGTCGCCGAAGTTGAGGTTCTTGACGCCGGACTCGACGAGCGACGCCATCACCGGGAGCTCGGGCGGCAGCCCGGCCTGCTGCGCCTGCTTGCCGAGCCACTGGGCCAGCGCGGCCTGTGACGCGTTGTCGCCCGGATACGCGCTCGCGGCATCGGTGAGGTCGACCGACGCGGCCGCGGCGTGGACGGCGGGCGCGGCGGCGTCGGGGGGCGCGGCGGCACCGGCCGGGGCGACCTCGGGCGGGGCGGCCGCGGTTCCCGGCGCGGCCGGAGGCGCCACGGCGCCCGCGGGCGCCGCCGGCGGCGCACCGGCCGCGGGCTTGACCTGCTGCGAAGGGTCGATCGCCTTGAGGAACATCGCCGACGCACGCCGCGGCTTCGGCGCGTCCTGCTTGACGAGCGCCTCGAAGAGCAGCGAGTCGTGCGGGCGGTGCGGCGGCCCACCACCGGCGCCTGCCGCGTCCGCGGGGGCGGCACCGGCGGGGGCGGCGACGGCGGCTGCGCCTGCGGGGGTGCCGGCTGCGGCGGCGCCTACGGGGGTCCCGGCGGCGGCGGCTGCTGCCGCGGCGGGGTCGCCTGCGGGGGTGCCGGCGGCGGCTGCCGCGGCGGGGGTGCCGGCGGCGGCGGCGCTCGCGGCGGGCGCGCCGGCGGCGGCGGTGGTTGATTGGCCGTCGACGTGGATGAAGACGATGTTGGGGCCGCCGCCGAGGTGGCGGGGGACGAGGTTGACGGCGTCGGCGTTGTTGCCTTCCAGGGCGTTGAATTGGCCGTTGTTGACGTTTGAGGCGAGAAAGCCGATGTGGCCGTCGCCGCTGAAGTCGGTGCCGCCGCCCCAGTCATAGGCGACGATGTCGCCGGGTTGGGCTTGGTCGGCGCTGACGATCTTCAGGCCGTTGGTGCCGGCCTCGGCGTTGCGGACCCAGGTCGAGACGGCGGCCCAGCCGCCGCCCGGCATCTTGTGCCCGGCCTGCCCCAGCGACCAGGTGACAAACGACGCGCACCACGGGTTGCCCGGCGGGACACCGGCGGCGGCGAGGTAGTGATCGACCTGCGGGCCGGTGTTGGTGGACCCGATCTCGCGCACACCCTTCTGCGTCTCCGCGACCCGCAACGCCGCCGCACCCAGCGGACTCGCCCCGCCGCCCGCGGCGGGCGCGACCGCGGCGTCGGCCACCGCCGCCGCGCCCGGCGTCGGCGCCACCCCCGCTGCGGCGGGTGCCGCGGCGGCGGGGTGCGCTTGGGCGAGCAGCCCGTTGGCCTCGTCGAGGCGCAGTTGGTAGCGGCCGCGGTATTGCTCGGCCGGACGCTCGATGTCGGCGATCCAGTCACCGAACTGATGCGGATCGCTGACCGACTCCCCCCGCGCGATCCGCTGCGCCTTGACCGCCTCGGCCTGATCGAGAAACCACTTGACCTGCAACT
>JAICUS010000109.1 GCA_025935735.1 Solirubrobacteraceae bacterium
ACGGCCCAGCGATCGAGGGTTTGCAGTACGGCCAGCGTCAGCTCGATCAGGAGCTCTTCGGGGATGTCGTCCCGGATGACCGCGATCTTGCGCCCGTGGACGAGCGCGCGGCGCAGCCATTGCTGAACCTCACCCCGAAGCTCCTGGAGATGCCCGTCGTGATCGCTGGCGGGACGGTGGAACATCTCG
The DNA here is from genome assembly GCA_025935735.1 of Solirubrobacteraceae bacterium. The sequence goes on from JAICUS010000109.1 coordinate 190, forward strand.
CCGAGGAACCACGTCTCGGGCCGTCGCTTCGCCGCCTGGCCGAGTCCTTCTATCAGCTCGGACATGGCAGGCCAGAACCGAGCGCCTGAGAGCGCCTCGATCTCCGGCACATCGACCCCCTCGACGAGGCGCGCCGCCAAGGTGCGCACCACGTGGTCGTGCAGTCGGCGCTTATCCGAAAAATAGTGGTAGAAGGAGCTCTTTCCCCAGCGCGCCTCGGCAATGACGTTGTTCAGTGAAGTCCCGGCATACCCCGCGGCTGCGAAATGCCGGGCGGCCACGATCAACAGTTCCTCCTCGCGCGCGGGATCGAGGGGCTTCGGTGGTCTCGCCATGCTGCTAGCATAGCCATTCGTAGACTGGGCGGTCCACGAATAGGAGGCAGATGAAAGAGATGATCACAGTTGCCGGGGCGACGGGTTACTTGGGCAGGCACCTCGTGGCTGCGCTGTCCGAGAGGGGGTGCCGGGTCCGCGCGATCGTTCGATCTCGTGCTCGTGCGGAGCAGCCGGGGCCGTTCGGCGCGCCTTCGCTGGCCGGCCATGTCGACGAATGGCTGGAGGGAGAGGCCACGGATCCTGAATTCCTGCGCGGCTCATGCCGCGGTGCGCACCGAGTGGTGTCAGCGCTCGGGGTGACGCGCCAGAAGGCCAGCCCCTGGGACGTCGACTACCTGGCCAACCTGCGACTGCTGGAGGATGCCGAGCGCCAGCGTGTCGGCTCGTTTCTCTATGTCAACGTGATGCACGCGTCGGCCGGCCGTTCACTCATCATGCGTGCCAAGACGGCCTTCGCCGAAGCCCTCATCCGTTCACCACTGGCTCACCAGGTGATAAGCCCCTCGGGGTACTTCTCAGACCTCACCGACATCCTCCGGATGGCCCGCAGGGGTATCACGTTCCTGCCCCCCGACCTGGACGTGAGAGTCGCCCCGATCCACGGCGCCGACCTTGCTCGCTTCTGCGTCGAGCATCTCGGCGACACCAGTGGCTCTTGGGATGTCGGTGGCCCCGACGTGCTGACCTACCGCGAGATCGCCCACCTCGCCTCTGCTGCGTGGGGGAGACGGGGTGTCACCGTCGCGATTCCCATGGGCGCGGTGCGGGCGGCGCTCTGGGTGGCCATCCGGCTCGGGGAACGCCCCGCCGATCTCGCGCGATTCTTCGTAGAAGGCCTGACCCGAGATGCGACCGGCGAACGCTATGGGGATCACCATCTCGATGCGTACTTCCGCGAAACGGCCGGTACTCGGTGAACCTGTCGCCCCCGACGCCCCGCAGGCTCGTCGTCGGGATCAGCGGCGCGACGGGCATCGCGTACGGCATACAGGTGCTCCGCTTCCTGCGCGCGGCGGGCATCGAGACCCATCTGGTGGTCACGACCGCGGGGCAGCGGACCCGCGCCTACGAGACCGATCTGTCGGTACGCGATCTGCAGGCCCTGGCAGACGTCGCCTACAAGCCGGCCGACGTCGGCTCCGCGATCGCGTCCGGCTCGTTCCGGACCGCCGGCATGATCGTCGCCCCGTGCTCGGTGCGCACGCTCTCGGCGATTGCGCACGGTCTGGGCGACAACGCTCTCACCCGGGCGGCGGACGTCACGCTGAAGGAACGACGACGGCTGGTGCTGCTGGTCCGCGAGACACCGCTGACGCTGGCACATCTGCGCGCGATGGCGGCGGTCACCGAGATGGGTGGCGTCGTCATGCCTCCCGTGCCGGCCTTTTACCTCCACCCGCGCAGCGTGGACGACATCGTCGACCACACCGTCGCGCGCGCCCTCGATCTGTTCAGCGTCGACGTGCCCGGCGCCCCGCGCTGGGGTGACGACACCGGCCCGACTGACTCTGACTGTTTGACAGCACCATCCGAATCGACCCGAAAGGCCACCGTTGAAACACATCAAGAGTCTGCGCGAGTTCGTCGATGACCTGGACGCGGTCGGCGAGATCCAGCGCATCGACACCGAGGTCGATTGGAACCTCGAGCTGGGTGCGATCATCCGCCGCTCCTACGACCTGCGCGCTCCCGCCCCGCTGTTCACCAACATCACCGGCTACCAGGACACCGGGTTCCGGGTGTTGGGGGCGCCCGGGTCGCTCAGCGGACCGGATCACCGGCTCGCCCGGCTCGCCCTGGCCGTCGGCCTCCCCGCCGACGCGACCGGTCAGCAGATCGTGCAGGCCTTGGCCGACGCGCGCTCCCGCCCCGGCATCCGGCCGGTCGAGGTCCCGGCCGCCGAAGCGCCCTGCAAGCAGAACATCATGACCGGCGAGGACATCGACCTCTGGGCGTTCCCCACCCCGTTCCTGCACGGCAACGACGGCGGTCGCTACATCCAGACCTATGGCATGAACATCGTGCGGACCCCGGACGGGTCCTGGACCAACTGGTCGATCAACCGGATGATGGTCGCCGGCCGGGACACGCTGGCCTGCCTGATCCCCGCGCCCCAGCATCTGGGCATCATCCGAGCCAAGTGGACCGGCATCGGCGAGCCGATGCCGATCGCGCTCGCCATCGGAGTCGAACCGGCGCTGCCGCTGGTCGGTGGGATGCCACTGCCGGAGGGCGCCGACGAGAGTCACTACGTAGGTGCACTCTTCGGGGAAGGCATCGAGGTGGTCCGGGCCGAGACGGTCGATTTGATGGTCCCGGCCACGGCGGAGATCGTGATCGAGGGTCACATCGACCCTGACCGAACCGTGATGGAGGGCCCGTTCAACGAGTTTCCCGGCTACAACGCGACCGAATCCTCCCCCAAGCAGCTGTTCACGGTCTCGGCAGTCACTTACCGAAACCGCGCCATCATGCCCGCGGTCGCGGCCGGACCGCCCGTCGAGGAGGACCACACGATCATCGGCACCACCAGCGCCGCGGAGAGCCTCCACCTGGTCCGCCGCGCCGGACTGCCGGTCTCATCGGCCTGGTACAACTTCGAGGCTGCGGTCCACTGGCTCGTCCTGGCCCTGCACGCCGACTGGCACGAGACCACCGGTCTGCACGCCCGCGAACTCGCGGACCGGGTCGCCGAGGTGGTCTTCGCCGGCAAGCCGGGCGTCAACGCGCCCAAGCTCATGCTGGTCGAGGACGACATCGACATCACCGACCTCGAGCAGGTCATGTGGGCATTCGCCACCCGCTGTCACCCCGACGTCGATCGCGGCGCGTTCCACTACCCGAACAAGGTCAGCGATCAACTCGCCGTCTACCTGTCGGCCGCGGAGCAGCATGCCTTCCTCGCCGGCAAGGTCGTATACAACTGCCTGCTCGCCGATCTCTACCCCGAGCGGCGGCGCCCGGTGAAGGGCAGCTTCGAGAACGGCTGGCCCCGCGAAGTACAGCAGCAGGTCCTCTCCAACTGGCAGAGCTACGGCTACCGCTGACTGACCGTCGGCCGGATACTGGCGCCGTTTCCGCGCGCCCGGCGCGACCGCGCGCGCGGTCGGCTCCGGCGACGACCCCAGGCGCCGCACCGTGCGGTCCGCGGCGCGCACGTGTACGTGTACGCAGCGGTCGCTGCTCCCGCGGCGCCCTCCGGTTCGCGGCGCCGCTGGATGAGCCGGATCGAGCTGGACCGCTGTCTTGGCTGCTCGGCGAGGCTGGGGTGCGGCGGCGCCCGAGCGGCCCGAGCATCCGGCCTCGGGCAAAGAGGCCTGGACATCGGAGCGTCAGCGCTGCGAGCCCTGGACCAAGCCGGTCTCGTAGGCGAGGATCACGGCCTGGATGCGGTCGCGCAGGCCGAGCTTGGTGAGGATGCGGCCGACGTGCGTCTTGACCGTCGCCTCCGAGACGACGAGGCGCTCGGCGATCTCGGCGTTGGAGCGCCCGTGCGCCACGGCGAGCAGCACTTCGCGCCCACGGTCGGTCAGCGGGTCCAGTCGCGCCGCGCGCGTCGCCGGGGCGCGTCCGTCGGGCAGCCGGTGGGCGTAGGCGTCGAGCAGCCGGCGCGTGACGCTCGGCGCGACCACCGTGGCCTGCGCCTGCGGCCCGGCGTGCTTGAGCGTGTTGGTGAGCGCCTCCTGCACGAGCCGGTAGACGGTCAGCTCGGCGCCGGAGCCGACCGCGACCGGGCTGCCGCTCGTCTCGAGCGTCACACGCAGGCCGGCGGCGCGGAGGCGCTCGAGCAGGCCGTCGAGATCAGCGAGCCCGGGCTGGGGCGCGAGCGCGGCCTCGCCGTCGTCGCGCAGCACGCCCAGCAGCCGCCGCATCTCGCCGAGCGCGTGGCGCCCGGTCTTCGAGACCTCCTCGATCGCGCCCGCTGTGGATCGCTCCCGGCCATGAACCCGGCGCCATCGGCGAGCGCGACCATGACCGAGTCGATCCAGGTCTGGGCCGGCCGGGAGCGCGGGCTGCCGCAATAGAGCTGCTCGCCGACCAACTCGCCCCCGGCCTGCTGGCCGCCGGGCTGGTCGAGCAGGCGGACCTCGATGCCTTCCACGCGCTCTGGCACGACAGCGAGACCGCCGGCTTCGCGCCGCTGATGGTCAGCGGCTGGGGCAGCCGCCCCGGGCCTGAGCGGCGCGACGTCCGCCGCTGCCAACGGACACGCAACCGGAAGTCGGAAACATGGGTTGCACCGGCGCTCCACTGCCCGCAAACTCTTCGACAGCCCGGCGAACGACCGGTGGTCCAATGGCGAGCGGGAGCGAGATGTCGCACGAAACGGTGCAGGTGCTGGTGGTCGGCGGTGGCCAAGCCGGCATCGCGATGAGTGAGCACTTGAGCGCCCACGACGTCTCGCATCTCGTTCTCGAGCGCCATCGCATCGCCGAACGCTGGCGTTCAGAACGCTGGGACTCCCTCGTGGCGAACGGGCCCGCGTGGCATGACCGGTTCCTCAACCTGGAGTTCGACCTCGACCCGGACGACTTCGCCACCAAGGAGCAAGTCGCCGACTACCTCGTCGCCTACGCGGAGAAGATCGAAGCGCCCATCCGATGCGGTGTCGAAGTGCTCTCGGTGCGAAGGAACGTGGGCCGAGCCGGCTTCGTGGCCGAGACGACCGATGGCACGATCGAAGCGCGCTACGTGGTCGCGGCGACCGGTGCATTCCAGAATCCGCTGATCCCGCCGATCCTCCCCGAGGATGCGCCGGTCGTGCAACTGCACTCGAGCGCGTATCGCAATCCGGACCAGCTGCCCGAAGGTTCGGCCCTGGTGGTGGGAGCGGGGTCTTCCGGCGTGCAGATCGCGGATGAGCTGCTCGACGCAGGGCGGCGCGTCTATCTCTCGGTGGGGCCCCATGACCGTCCCCCGCGGCGATACCGCGGCCGGGACTACTGCTGGTGGCTCGGCGTCCTGAACAAGTGGGACGCGGAGGCGCCGGAGTCCGGAGCCGAGCACGTCACGATCGCGGTCAGTGGAGCCCGCGGCGGCCACACCGTCGACTTCCGGGACCTCGAACGTCGCGGCATGGTGCTCGTCGGGTTCATGACCTCGTTCGCAGACGGCACCATCCGCTTCGCGCCTGACCTCGGGGAGAACATCGCGCGGGGCGATGCCAACTACCTCTCGCTGCTCGACGAGGCCGACGAATACGTCCGTCGCATGGGTCTCGACCTTCCGGAGGAGCCAGAGGCACGCGAGCTGGGGCCGCTCCCTCCCGGCGCTGTCCACCCTGTCCGCGAGCTCGACCTCGCCGGCGCGGGCGTGACATCCGTCATCTGCGCCACCGGGTTCACCTCGGATTACAGTTGGCTCCAGGTCGACGCGTTCGATGCACGCGGCAGGCCAAGCCACCGGCGGGGCGTCTCGTCCGAGCCGGGGGTGTACTTCCTGGGACTGCCCTGGCAGTCACGACGAGGATCGAGCTTCATCTGGGGCGTCTGGCACGACGCCAGATACGTGGCAGATCACATCGTGACCCAGAACGGCTACCTGGCATACAAGTCGCGCCCGTGCAGAGCGGTGGCAGCCGTGCAAGCGCCGGCGACCTGATCCGTGGGGCGCGGACGTCAACCCCGGCGGGGCACGCCCGCGACGCCGTTGACCACGTCGGTCGGGTCACCGCCGCGCAGGACGCGATCGAGGTTGGCCAGCGCCGCGGCGAGCATCCGCCGGCGGGCCTCGTTGGTGGAGCCGGCGAGGTGCGGCGACAGGAGCACGTCGGGCCGTCCGCGCAGGGGGTGATCCGGCGGCAGCGGCTCGCGCTCGAACACGTCGAGCGCCGCCGCCTTCAGCCGGCCGGCGTCGAGCGCGGCGACCAGCGCCGCCTCGTCGAGCACCGGCCCGCGCGCGGCGTTGACCAGTACCGCGTCCGGTCGCATGAGCGCCAGGCGGCGCGCGTCGACGAGCCGTCGCGTGCCCGGCGCGAGCGGCACGTGCAGGGTGATCGCATCGCTGTCTGCGCAGAGCTCGTCGAGGCCGGCGCGCTGCAGGCCGAGCCGGCGTTCCAGCTCGGGCGGTGCCGGCCGGACGTCCGCGTACAGCAGGCGACCGGGCGCGAAGCCGGCCAGGCGTTGCGCGACCGCTTGGCCGATCCGGCCCAGGCCGACGATCCCCACGGTGCGGCCGGCGAGCTCGAAGACGCCGGTGCGGGCGGCGGCGATCATGTCCCAGCGGCCATTCAGGACGCCGAGGTGGTGGCGCCAGACGTCCTTCAGGAGCGCCAGGATTGCCATGACGGTCCACTCGGCGACCGCGACGTCGTTGCACCCGGGGGCGTGGGCCACCGGGATGCCCAGCGTTGCCGCCGCGTCGAGGTCGATCGTCTCCACGCCCGCCGTGGGCTGGAAGACGCACAGGCAGCGCGGCGCCGCCGCCAGGCGCGCCGCGTCGAGCCGCGCGGAGTGCGTCCAGTCACCGATCACGTAGTCCGCGCCGGCCAGATCGTTCTCGCCCAACGCGAGGCGGTGCGGCGCGAGCGAGCTCTCGAGCTCCGCGTGCACCGGCGCCATCACCGCCGCGGGAGTGAGGCAGGCCACCAGCGGTCGCGTCGAGTCCATACTGTATACGATATGCCGAATCATGGTCACCGTGCGCGCCGCCACCCACGACCTGATGCGGGCGCGCGGCATGACGACCGTCTTCGGCAACCCCGGCTCCACCGAGCTCGGGTTCCTGCACGGATTCCCGGCTGACCTGCGCTACGTCCTCGCGCTCCACGAGGGCGTGGCCGTGGGCATGGCGGACGGCTACGCCCAGGCCCTCGGACGGCCGGCGCTCGTGAACCTGCACAGCGCCTGCGGCGTGGGCAATGCCATGGGCGCGGTGGTCAACGCGTTCCACAACCGCGCGCCGCTGGTCATCACCACCGGCAACCAGGACCGCCGCCACCTCGCGGACGAGCCGTACCTGTTCGCGCGCTCGGCCGAGCTCGCGCTGCCCTACGTCAAGCACAGCGAGCAGCCGGCGCGCGCCGCCGACGTCCCGCGCGCCATCGAGCGGGCGTGGCAGCTGGCCCAGAGCCCGCCCGCCGGCCCCGTGCTCGTCTCCGTGCCGCTGGACGACTGGGACGCCGAAGCTGAGCCGGTCGCGCCCAGCACCCGGCACCCGGGCGGGCGGCCGAGCGACGCGGCCATCGCCGAGATCGTCGCGCGGCTCGAGCAGAGCGTCCGGCCGGCGCTCGTCGCGGGTGCGGGCATCGACCGGGCCGGCGCCTGGCCGGCGACCGTCGCGCTCGCCGAACGGCTCGGGGCGAGCGTGTGGGCCGCGCCGCAGGCCCCGCGCGCCGGCTTCCCCGAGGACCACCCGCTGTTCCAGGGGCACCTCGCGCCCGGCCGCGCGAGCGCGGCGGCGCAGCTGGCCGAGGCCGACCTGGCGCTGGTGCTCGGCGCGCCCGTGTTCGCGTATCTGCCGTTCGAGCCCGGCGGCGCGCTGCCGGCGCTCGTCCACGTCACCGACGACCCCGACGAGGCGGCCCGCGGCCGCACCGCGCTGAGCGTCGTGGCCGACGTCGGCGATGTGGCGGAGCGCGTGGCCGAGCGGCTCCGCGGCCGGCGCGCCCCCTGGCGCGGGCCGCGCGCGGCGCCCGCGCCGCCGCCGCCCAGCGCGCCGATCGCCCCGGCGTTCCTCATGGCCGCGCTGGCCGCGGCGCTCCCGCCCGACGCGGTGATCGTCGAGGAGTCGCCGTCCAACCGCGCGGCCTTCCGCCGCCACGTCCCGATCCGCCGGCCCGCGAGCTTCTACGCCACCGCGAGCGGCGGCCTCGGGTTCGCCATGCCGGCGGCCGTGGGAATCAAGCTGGCCGACCCGTCGCGGCCCGTGCTGTGTGTCGTGGGCGACGGCTCCGCGCTGTACGGGCCGCAGACGCTGTGGAACGCCGTCCAGCTCGGGCTGGCGGTGGTCTTCGTCATCGTGAACAACGGCCGCTACGCGATCCTCGACGCCGCCGCGCAGTTCGCCGGCCTGCGGGACGTACCGGGACTCGAGCTCCCCGGCATCGACTTCCTCGCGCTCGCCCGCGGCTTCGGCTGCCACGCCATGCGGGTGGAGGACCCGGCCGAGCTGGCCGGCGCACTCGCCGGCGCCTTCGCGACGGACGGGTCCGCCGTGCTGGACGTCACCATCGACCCGGTCGCCCCGCCGCTGGTGGCCACGCCATGACCGCGATCCGGCTCGACCCCGCGGCGATCGGCCGCACGCTCGACGACGTGGCCGCCATCGGCAACCGCTACGCCGGCACCCCGGGCGAGGCGGCGGCCGGGAAGTATGCGCACGACCGGCTGCGCTCCCTCGGCTTCGACGTCGTCCTCGAGCCGCTGTGCTACCTGGCCTACTCGCCGGTGGCCGCCGCTTGCACCCTGCTCGCTCCCGAGCGCGCGGAGCTCGAGTGCCACCCGCTGCAGTACACCGCCGACGGCGACGCCGAGGGCCGCGCGGTGTACGCCGGCGAGGCCACCCCGGCGGACTTCCGGCGTCTGGACCGCCTCGGCGTCGACCTCGCCGGCAAGGTCCTGGTGGCCCACAGCATGTTCCCGTTCGACCTCGCGCCCACGCTCGAGGAGCGCGGTATCGCCGCGTTCGTGCACGTGTGCGAGACCCCCGGCGGCATCGTCGGGCACTTCACCGGCGCGCTGTATCCGCCGCCGTTGCAGGAGCCGTGGCCGGGGCGCCCGACCGCCTATCCCGGCGTCACGATCGGGCACTCCGCGGGTCGAGCGCTGATCTCGACGCTGACCGATGGCGCGCCGGTCATCCTGCGCGTCTCGCACCGCGGCGCCTACCAGGAACGGACCGCCCAGAACGTCGTCGCCGCGATCCCGGGCGCGGACGCCGGCGACGTCATCGTCTGCGCCCACTATGACAGCCAGGCCGAGGGTCCGTGCGTGTTCGACAACGGCAGCGGGCTGGCGAGCCTGTTCGAGACCGCGCGGGCGCTGTGCGACTCACGCCCCCGCCGGCGCATCGTGCTGGTCGCCACCGCGGCCGAGGAGGTCGGGCTGTGGGGCGCGACCGCGTACGTGCACGCCCACCCGATGGACGCGGTCGCCGCCATGATCAATCTCGACGGCGTGGCGAGCGCGTATCCGTCCCAGCGGGAGATCTGGTCCGCCGACGCCGGGCTGCTCCGCCTCGCCGCCGAGACAGGCGAGGCGCAGGGCTGGCGCCCGGACCGGCTCCACCACGCGCGCAGCACATTCGCCGACCAGGCCCCGTTCGCCGACGCGGGCGTGCCGTCGTGCCTGATCTGGCGCCCCGACCACCCGTACTACCACTCGCGCGGGGACGTCCGCGCGCTGGCTGACGAGCACGCGATCGCCGAGACCGCCGCGGTGTCCGCCACGCTCGTGCACCGGCTGGCCCAGGGAGCCGACATCGCCAACCAGGAGGGATGACGTGGACCACCGGATCGACCCGACGCGCTTCCATCACGGCTGGGACCGCGACCTTGAGCCGACGCTGCGGATCGCCTCCGGCGACGTGGTCGAGTACGCGCTGCAGATGGCCGGTGCCGACCAGATCAGCGAGCACGACACCTACGCTGACACGACCTTCGACTTCGCCACGATCTACCGGCTGCTCGGGCCGGTGTACGTCGAGGGCGCGCGGCCGGGCGACACGCTGCGCGTCGACATCCTCTCGCTCGAGCCGGGAGAGTGGGGCTGGTGCGGCATCGAGCCCGACCTGGGGCTGCTCCCGGACGACTTCCCCGTGCCGTTCGTGAAGACGTTCGACCTGCGCGGCGGCGACCGCGCCCGGGTCTGCCCGCAGGTCACCGTGCCGCTCGCGCCGTTCCTGGGCACGATGGGCACGCATCCGGACGAGCCGGCGACCGCGCCGTCGTTTCCGCCGCACAAGGGTGGCGGCAACGTCGACACGCGCCACCTGGTGGCCGGGAGCACGCTCTGGCTGCCGGTCTGGGTTGACGGCGCGCTGTTCTCCTGCGGCGACCCCCACGCCGCGCAGGGCGACGGCGAGGTCTGCCTCGCCGCGCTGGAGTGCGACATGCACGCGCGGCTGCGATTCACGGTGGAACAGCGGACGATCCCGGCGCCGCGTTTCCGCACGCCCGGGCCGCTCACGCCGCTCGTCGACGCCGGCGGGCACCACGGCACCATGGGTATCGGCCCCGATCTCTATGAGAATGCACGGACCGCCGTGCGCGGGAGCATCGCGTGGCTCGTCGAAGAGCACGGGCTCGCGCCGGAGGACGCCTACGTCACCTGCAGTTTGGCCGGCGACCTGAAGATCCTCGAGATCGTCGACGGCGGCATGTGGAACGTCGGCTTCACGCTTCCGCTGACCATCCTCAGCTGAGCCACGCCGCGATCCGGGCAACGAAGCGCTCGGCCCGGGCGAGCTGCGCGAGCTCGAGGTACTCGTCGGCCACATGGGCTTGCGCCATGTCGCCCGGGCCACACACCAGCACCGGCACGCCGAGCGCCGACTGATAGAGCCCGGCCTCCGTGCCGAAGTCGACGGCGCCGCCGGCCGCCGACTCCGCCAGCGCGGCCACCTCGGCGGCCGCCCGCGACCCCGGCTCGGGGATCAGCGGCGGGTAGGACACGAGCGGCTCCAGCTCGACGCCGGCCTCGGGGGCGCGCGCATGCAGCTCGGCGTCCAGCTCCGCGGCGAGCGCCTCGACGCGGCCGGCGAGCCTGTCCAGCGCCTCGCCGGCCCGCACCTCGAAGTCGAACGCGCAGGCCTCCGGAACGATGTTGAGCGATACGCCGCCGGCGATCGGGCCGGTGCTGAGCGTGGCCGGCGGCGCCGGCAGCTCGCCCAGCGCCACGATCAGCCGCGCCGCGGCCTCGACGGCGTTGACCGCCGTGGCCGGGCGGCTCGAGTGCCCCGGGCGCCCGCGCACGCGCGCCCGCCAGGCCCGCTTGCCCTTGTGGCGCTCGACCACCCGCATGCCGGTCGGCTCGCCCACGACGCACCATGCGGGCGTGGCGATCGCCGGCGCGAGCGCCTCGAGCAGCGGGGGCGCGCCGCGGCAACCCAGCTCCTCGTCGCAGGAAAGCGCAATCTGCAGCGGCCGGCGCAGCGCGGCGGCGGGGATCTCGCCGGCCGCGGCGAGGATTGCGGCGAGGAAGCCTTTCATGTCCGCCGCGCCGCGCCCGTACAGCCGCCCGCCCGACTCGTGCAGGACGAACGGGTCGCGGCTCCAGGCCTGCCCGTCCACCGCGACCACGTCCGTGTGCGCGGCGAGCAGCACGCCCGCGGCGTCGGCCGGCCCGAAGACGGCGTGCAGGCTGCGGGCGTCCGGCCGGCAGGAGGGCAGGACCCGTACGGCCGCGCCGGCGGCCTCCAAGCGCTCCGCCGCCCAGGCGATCAGGGCCTCGTTGGACTCGCCCGCGACGGTGGGGAACGCGACCAATCGGGACAGCAGCGCCCGCGCGTCAGCCATCGTGCTGGAGGCCGGGAACGCCCGACTCGGCGACGAGCCGCCGGCCGTCCAGCGCGCGGTGGGCCAGCGGGCGGGCGTTGACCAAGCCGAAGCTGCCGGCCTCGCGGGTCGCGACGAAGTACTCGTGCTGGCGCAGCGTGCATCTCACTCGCCGGGCACACCGTACCCGGGCGCGGCGGCGGGATCGAGCGCGCGGGCGACGTAGTCGTCCAGCTGCGGCGCGTACACCTCCCACAGCTCCCGCAGCGCGGCGACGGGGGCGTCGTGCCAGTCGACGCGCAGGTCGGCGAGCGGCCATTCCGGCTCGCCGGTCAGCACCAGCCCGGCGGAGCGCACGGGTCCTGCCTCGCCGCCCGCCTCCAGGCCGGCCGCGAGCGCGCCGAGCAGACGGTCGCCGAGGTCGGCGGCCGCCGCGGACTGGAAGGCGGCGACCATCGCGTCGAGCACGTCCACGCCGGCCAGCAGGTTGCCCGCCGCCGCGCAATCTTCGCCCCGGCGCTGCCCGTGGCGCCCGAGCGCGGCCCCGCCCGTGTAGACGGCGGTGCGGCCGGCGCGGTCGATCAGGGCGAGCTGACGGTGCTCGGCGTGCCGCGCCGCGTCCACCACGGCGGCCATAGCAGTCTCGGCGTCCGCGCCGCGCGCCAGCGCGTCGAGCAGCGCCGGGCCGAGCCGCGGGTCGGTCACGTTCTGGCTGGCGGCGATGCCGACCCGCGGCCGCGGATGCGCGCAGCGCGCCGCCACCGCGGGGCTCGAGGAGGAGACCACCATGCCGAGGCGGCCGGTGCGCGCGCAGCGCCCGAGCAGCGAGAACGTCACGGCTCGCGCACCGCGGTCACGTCGATTTCCACCAGCCACTCCGGCCGGGCCAGCGCGCTCACCACCAGGCCCGTGGACACGGGGTGCACGCCCTTCAGCCAGCGGCCGACCACGCGGTAGACCGGCTCGCGATGGCGCGGGTCGACGAGGTAGACGACGATCTTGACCACGTGCTCGAAGCCCGCGTTCGCCTCCCGCAGCAGCAGCTCGACGTTGGCCATGGCCTGCTCGGCCTGAGCCGCGGGGTCGCCGATGCCCACGGACTCGGACGTCTCGAGATCCTGGCCGACCTGCCCGCGCAGGTAGATCGTGTCGCCCGCGACCACGGCTTGGGCGAGGTCATTGTCCAAGCGCTGCTCGGGGTAGGTGTCGTGCGTGTTGAACGGGCGGATGCGGCGGTGGGTCATGCCCGCCGCCCGTCGCGCAGTG
>JAICUS010000463.1 GCA_025935735.1 Solirubrobacteraceae bacterium
GACGACAATGCCGCCGACTTCACCGGCCCGGTAGACGGCGGCGGCGCGTGCGCGCCCGACGCCAACGGCATCACCCGCATCAACGAGGTCCAGACGCTCGGGCCGGGCAGCGCGTGTGAGAACAAGACCGTGAAGATCCACGGCATCGTCACCGGCGTGGACGACCTGTACGGCTCGAACTTCAGCACGATCTTCAAGGGCGACTCGGGGATCTGGGTCCAAGAGGCCACGCACGACGCGGGCGCCACGACCTCCGAGGCGATCTTCGTCGCCGGCATCGCGCGCACCCCGAAGCCGGGCAATCCCGCGGACGTGCTCGGGGACGACGTGACGATCACCGGCCAGGTGCACACGCAGTTCGGCCTGGTCGAGCTCGTCCCACCGGGCGTCGGCAGCGTCTCGAGCGGAAGCGCACAGGAGGTCCAGCTGGCCAGCGTCGCGACGATCGAGCCGGGCAAGCGGCCGCTGCCCGCCCCGGTCACGATCGACCCCGCCCTGGCCGCCGCGCAGGACCCGGCCACCCGGCCGTATTACCGCTCGCTGCAGGGCATGCGCGTCAAGCTCGACGAAGGCATCGCCGACGGCGGCGGCACGACGAAGTTCCGCGAGGTCTTCCTGACCCCCGGCCACACCGCCCAGCGGCTGTTCCGCCAGGCGAGCGCCTCGGACAGCCAGCCCTGGCTCGACCAGCCGCAGGAGATCGGCGTCGCGCCCGACGGCGGCGCCGGCAACCCGGCCGACCCGCGGCTGGACTGGTTCTCCGACACCGAGATCGACCTCGACCTGTTCGACGTCGCCCACAACGTGGTCGGTCCGCTCACCTACTCGTTCAGCTTCTACGAGGTGATGCCGCAGTTGCCGGTGACCGGCGAGAACGACGGCGAGCAGCCGACGATCACCCGCGGCCCGATCAACGCGGCCTATCCGCCCAAGGCGCCCGCCCAGCCGCCGAACACGCTGCGGGTGGCCTCGTTCAACGTCGAGAACTACTTCCCGGCGGGCACGGTCAACGACGGCCACGAGATCACGCCCGACGAGTACGCGATCAAGACGACCAAGATCGTTCGGGCGATCCACGACTTCCTCCGCGACCCGGATGTGATCGCGGTGCAGGAGGTGGCGGTCCTCGACGGCAAGAACGCGCTCACGGGCCTGGCGCAGGCGCTGGGCGACTACACGCCCTACATCGCCGCCAACAACGACGCCCGCGGGATCGCGCCCGGCTTCCTGGTCAAGGACGGCGTGACGGCGTCCAACCCGCGGCTGCTCGGCCAGGCCGAGCAGTACAACGCGCACAGCGAGGGGACGTGCGACCTCTCCGGCGGACCGCTGTTCGACCGCGCGCCGTTCGCGCTGGACATCCGCAAGGGCGACCTGGACATCACCGCGCTGAGCAACCACTGGGGCTCGCAGTCGCACGAGGAAGCCTGCCGCGTGGCCGAGGCGGAGTACGTCCGCCAGCAGGCCGCGGCGCTGCAGGCCACGGGCCGCAACGTGCTCGTGGCCGGCGACCTCAACGACTTCCAGGACTCGCCGTCGCTCGTCCGGCTCCAGCAGGGCGGGACGCTCACGGACCTGTGGTCGAAGGCGTTGCCGGACAACGCGTACTCGTACAAGTTCGACGGGCACCTGCAGACGCTGGACCACATCGCCGTCACCGCCGGACTGCTGAGCCGGGCGACGGACATGCGCTACGTCCACTTCGACAACGACTACTACGAGCGCCACGCGCCGGACCAGACCCAACCCGACGGGATCCAGCACGACGGGACCGGCGTGTCCGACCACGACCCGCCGATGGTCACGCTCTCGCTGGCGGGCACGACCACGACCGGCGACGTATCCGGCACCGTGCCGGCGACACTGTCGCTGACCCTCGGCGGGCCGGTGACGCTCGGCGCCTTCGTGCCGGGCGTGGGCACCGACTACACCGGGACGACGACGGCGACGGTGACGTCCACGGCCGGCGACGCCCAGCTGTCCGTGCTGGACGCCAGCGCCGACCATCCCGGCCACCTGGTCAACGGCGCATTCGCGCTGGCCCAGCCGCTGCAGGTCCAGGCCGGCGGCGGGGCGTTCGCGCCGCTGCGCGCCGACAACGGCCCGCTCGCGCTGAAGTCGTGGAACGCCCCGGTGACCGGCGACCAGACCGAGCTGGCGTTCAAGCAGACGATCGGCGCCGACGAGGCGCTGCGGACCGGCCGCTACGGCAAGACGCTCACGTTCACGCTGAGCACGACGCAGCCGTAAGAGCGCACGGGGCGGGGCGCCGGCCGGCGCCCCGCCCGCCGCGTGTGGCATCGCGCGGCAGCGCGGTACGGGGCCGCGGCGCCGCGGCGTTGGCGGGCGCGGGCGAAACTGGTCGGTCCCGGGACGCCGCTCGGGCTCAGACCAACTGCGGCTGGGTAAGGGACTGGGTCAGTCCGGAGGCGAGTGGGATGATCGGTATGCGATCCCGACTATTCCGGTTGAGTCACTTCAGGTACCTATAGCGTGCATACATTCCCACACGTGAAAGTGGTGCATCGCGGGGATGGCCGAGTCTGGTCGACTCTCGTCGCCTCGGAGCCAGATCGCGCAGACCCGACCCTCGCACCCGGACCCAAGGTCGACCTCTTCCCTACCCAGCGGCAGTTCGCCGAGCCCGCCCGGCACGACGATGGCGTGCGGAGACCGCGCCCCGGCGGCGTGCGGCGACCGTGCGGCGGCCGCGCCGGCCGGCGTCCGCTCTAGACTCGCCCGGATGGCGAGCTTCCGCGCCGCATACCTCATCCACGGCGACGACCATGGCCGCATCGGCGAGCGCCGGGCGCGGCTGAAGGCGATGGCCGAGGCGGCGGCCGGCAGCGCCGGGGTCGAGGTCTTCGAGGCCGACGCCTGCACGCCCGAGGCGGTCGGGGCGGCGCTGGCCACCATGACGTTCGCGCTCGGGCGGCGGTTCGTGATCGCCGACGGCGTCGAGCGCTGGAAGGACGGCGACGTCGACCCCATCGTCCGGGCGCTGAAGGCCGCGGACCCGGACACCCTGACCGCCGCGTTCTTCGCCCGCGAGGACGCTCGCCTGAAGGCTCCGGCCAAGCTGCACGAGGCGGTCGAGGCCGTCGGCGGCCAGATCGCCGCCGAGAACGAGCTCAAGGGGCGCCAGCTGCCGGGCTGGCTGGCCGAGCGGGCAAAGGAGCTGGGCGTCGGCCTCGATACGCAGGCGGCCAGGGCGCTCGTGGCCCAGGTGGGCGACCGCCGCCAGCGGCTGCTGCGCGAGCTGGAGAAGCTCGCGCTGGAGCACGGCGAGGGCGCGCACATCGGCGTCGAGGAGGTGCAGGAGGCCTGCGCGAGCTCGGCCGAGCGGACCACCTACGCGCTCGCCGACGCGCTCGTCGCCGGCGACCGTCAGGCGGCGACCCGCCTGCTGTTGCAGCTCAGACAGCAGGGCGAGCGCCTGCCGTCGCTGACGTACCGGATGGTCGGCCGCCTGCGCGAGGCGATCCGCGTCGCCGAGGCGCTGGCCGCGGGCCAGTCGCCCGCGCAGGTGCGCAAGACCCTGCGGATGCCCAGCTTCGCCGCCGACCGGCTCATTTCCGAGGTGTCCAAGCGCGACGCCGACGGCCTGCGCCGGGCGCTGGCGGCGATGGCCGACCTCGAGCTGGAGAGCCGCGGCGGCGGCGGAGGCGGCCTGGGCGAGGAGACACTCGCCTTGCAGGCGGTGCTGACCGCGGCCGGATGATGTAACGATCCCTAGCGCCATGTCGCTCGACACCGCAGATCCACCGCTCGTCTCCCCGTTCCCGCCGATCGCCGACTACGGCTTTCTGTCGGATTGCGAGACGTGCGCGCTCGTGGCCCCGAGCGGGGCGATCGAGTGGATGTGCCTGCCGCGCTTCGACGGGCCGAGCGTGTTCGGCGCGCTGCTGGACCGCGACGCGGGGACGTTCCGGCTCGGCCCCGCGGACACGATGGTGCCCGCCGCCCGGCGCTATCTGCCGGGGACGATGATCCTCGAGACCAGCTGGGGCACCGACCGCGGCTGGCTGATCGTCCGCGACGTCCTCCTCGTCGGCCCCTGGCACGACACCGAGGACCGCTCGAGCACCCACCGGCGCGCGCCCACCGACCACGACGCCGACCACGTGCTGCTGCGCACGATGCGCTGCGTCAACGGCTCGGTCGAGGTGCAGATGGAGTGCGACCCGATCTTCGACTACGGCCGCCGCTACGCGCACTGGGACTACGTCGGCACCGGCTACGGCGAGGCCGTCGCCACCGCTCCCGGCTGGCCGACCAAGCTCACGCTGACCACGGACCTGCGGGTCGGCTTCGAGGGCTCGCGCGTGCGCGCGGTGACCACGCTGCGCGACGGCGACACCGCGTTCGTGGCGCTCGCCTTCTCCGAGCACGCCGGCCCCAAGACCTACGAGGAGGCCTACCGGCGCCTGGTCGGCACCGCAGACTACTGGCACCAGTGGCTGGCCCACGGCGAGTTCCCCGACCACCCGTGGCGCCAGTTCCTGCAGCGCTCGGCGCTCACGCTGAAGGGCTTGTCGTACGCGCCCACCGGCGCGATGATCGCCGCCGCCACCACGAGCCTCCCCGAGGCGCCCGGCGGCGTGCGCAACTGGGACTACCGCTACTCCTGGGTGCGCGACAGCACGTTCATGCTCTGGGGCCTGCACTCGCTCGGCTTCGAGTGGGAGGCCAACGACTACTTCTACTTCATGCAGGACGCCGCCCAGGCCGACGACCTGCAGGTCATGTATGGCATCCAGGGCGAGCGCGAGCTGCCGGAGGAGACGCTCGACCACCTCTCGGGCTACGGCAACGCCCGTCCCGTGCGCACCGGCAACGGCGCCTACAACCAGCGCCAGCACGACGTGTGGGGCACGATGCTCGACTCGATCTTCCTGCACGCCAAGTCGCGCGATCACCTGCCCGAGCGCCGCTGGCCGCTGATCGAGCGCCTCGTCGAGGCGGCGATCGCCCACTGGCAGGAGCCCGACCGC
>JAICUS010000627.1 GCA_025935735.1 Solirubrobacteraceae bacterium
AGTTCTACTGGACCATCGTCGGTTGCCGCGCCGCCCCGGCTTGACGGAAGATGAGGAGATGAGGAGGCGGGGATTGACCGCGGCGCTGACCGCGACGGCGCTGCTGACGGGCGGAGCGACGGCGTGGGCGGCGCTGACGCCGGAGGGGTCGCCGTACGTGACCGGCGGCAGCGCGCCGTACAACGTCGACGTGGCCGACTTCAACGGCGACGGCCGGCCCGACGTCGCGGCCGTCAACGGCGACTCGGGCAACGTCTCCGTCTTCCTCCGCCAGCCGGGCGGCGGCTTCGCGGCGGAGTCCGGCTCGCCGTTCCCCACGGGCGGCGGGCTGACCAACGCGGCGGTGGGCGACTTCAACAACGACGGGCGGACCGACATCGCCACGGCGGGGTTCAACCCCGGCATCCTCACCGTCCTGGTGCGCCAGGCCGCCGGCGGCTTCGCGGCGGAGGGACAGCCCATCAACTTCGGAACGCGTCTGGGCGCCGTCGCGACGGGCGACTTCAACGGCGACGGCAAGCTCGACCTCGCCGTCACACAGTGGGACGCCGGTCAGGTCACGATCCTGCTGCGCAATGCCGGCAACACCGCCTTCACGGTCGGCCAGTCGTTCCCCACGAGCACCAATCCACGCTGGATCGCGGTCGGCGACTTCGACGGCAACAAGGTGCCCGACCTCGCGGTGACCAACAACGGCGCGGGCAGCGTGACCATCCTCCGCGGCGCCGGCGACGGCTCGTTCATCTCCGAGGGAAACGTCGCCACCGGGGCGGTGCCGATCGGGGCCGTCGCGGCCGACTTCACCGGCGACGGCCGGTCGGACCTCGCCGTGGCGAACAGCGGCTCGGCCTCGGTGAGCATCCTCATACGCAACGCGGCGAACACCGGCTTCGCCGACGAGCCCGGCTCGCCGGTCGGCGTCAGCACGACCCCGATCAACCTCACGGCGGCCGACCTCGACGCGGACGGCCGCCCCGACCTCGCGGTGGCCACTTACAGCAACGCGGTCGACATCCTGCGCCGCAACGCGGGCGGCGGGTTCACGCGCGATCCCTCGATCCCCGTCGCGGGCCAGCAGAGCGGCATCGCGACCGGCGACTTCGACGGCGACGGCCGGGCCGACCTCGCGGTGTCCGAGATCTCCAAGTACACGTTCAGCGTGCTGCTGAACCCGGCGCCGGCCGTCGCCACTCCCACCCCCACCCCGACCCCGACGGCCACGCCCACGCCGCTGCCGCCGCCGGTGGCGGGCAAGACCGTCAACGCGGCGCGCAAGTCCGGCACGGTGCGCTTCCGCCGGCCCGGGTCCAAGAAGTTCGTCACGCTCACGCAGGACGCCCAGATCCCGGTGGGCAGCACGGTGGACACGCGCAAGGGGCGGATCACGATCACCGCCGCCCAGGGCAAGGGCCGGACGGCGTCGGCGGACTTCTACGCCGGCCTGTTCAAGCTCACGCAGACGAAGGGCAAGAAGCCGGCGACGACGCTGAAGCTCACCGAGAAGCTGCGCTGCCCGCGGCGGGCGAAGGCGTCGATCGCGGCCAAGAAGCCGAAGACCCGCCGGCTGTGGGGCTCGGGCCACGGGCGCTTCACCACCAAGGGCTCCTACAGCGCGGCCACGGTGCGCGGCACCAAGTGGCTCGTGCAGGACAGCTGCACGACCACGACGACGCGGGTCGCCGCCGGGGTGGTCAGCGTGCGCGACCTCGTCAAGCGCAAGACCATCCTCCTGCGCAAGGGCAAGCGCTACGTGGCTAGGCGGCGATAGGCACCGGCGCCAGCCAGCGGCGCAGCAGCGCCGCGAGGTGGGCGACCGCGGCGGGCTCGGTGAGCATCGAGTAGTGGTGGCCGGCGCTGACCAGCAGCTCGAGCCCCGGGTGGTCCTCCCAGCCGAGCGCGCCGAGCGCGAGCGGCGTGGGGATGCGCGTGGGCGCGCCGCCGAGCCCGCGGGCGGCGCGGACGAGCGTCAGCGGGCGGTCCGGCGCCGTGTGCCCGGCGGCGAGCGCGCGGTCGCGGCGGCGGCCGCGGGCGTAGGCGACGTAGAGCCGGCGCAGGCTGCCCAGCGCGGTGTCGGCATCGCCGGCCAGCGCGGCCAGCGCGCCGTCCACCGGCGGCGCCGGCGCGACGGTCAGCGCGCGGCCGCGGCGCACGCCCAGATATGCGGCGAAGCCGAGAAGCAGGGCCTCGTCGGTCAGCTCGTCCGGCGCGGCGGCCGGCGCCGGGGTGTCGAGCGCGACGACGTGATCCTCCGGGCCCGCCAGCGCATGGGCCACCAGGCCGCCGAAGTCCCAGCCGAGCAGCACCCGCGGCCCGTCCGCGGGCAGCTCCGCGCGCACCCGGCGCACGAGCGCCTCCATGGTCAGCCCGCCCGGCTCGCCGCTGCGGCCGGCCTCCCAGTAGGGCGTGATCGTCTCCAGGTCGATCACGCGCAGCGGCACATAGGCGCGCAGGCGGTGCCAGACGGACGGCGGCAGCGGCCCGGAGTGGACGATGCAGAGCTCGGTCATCGCCTCCTATGAGCGCCCGGCGCGCCGCCTGATACGTCAGCCGAGGAACTCGCGCACGTGCGCGTGGTACTCGGGCACGTCCATCAGGAACGAGTCGTGCCCCCACGGCGAGGCGACGTCGACGTGCCGGACGTCCGCGCCCCGCGTGCGCAGCTCGTCGGCGATGTGCGCCGAGTGCGCCGGGGAGAAGCGCCAGTCGCTGTCGAACGAGATCGCCAGGAAGCGGGTCGACGGCGTCTCGCCCGGCGGCTCGGCGAACGGCTCGAAGTAGTCCATGACCCGCGAGAGATAGAGGTAGGTCAGCGGGTCGAAGCGGGCGAGGAAGATCTCCGCCTGGTGGTCGAGGTAGTGCTCGACCTCGAAGTCGGAGGCCATGGTCATCGGGCCGGCGGCGCGCCGCGCGCGGTCGAACTTCAGCTCCATCCCGCGCTCGGACAGGTAGGTGATGTGGGCGAGCATGCGCGAGACGTCCATCCCGCCGTGGCGCACGATCGCCGTCCGCGCGACCTTGGAGAACGCCAGGTTCTGGGCGCTCAGCCGCGCGCTGGCGCAGACCATGACCGCCCGCTCGAGCTCGTGCGGGTGGTCGAGCGCCCACTGCAGCGCCTGCATCCCGCCGAGCGAGCCGCCGATCGCCGCGTGGACCCGGGTGACGCCCAGCTCGCGCAGCAGCGCGCGGTGGACCTCGACGAGGTCGCGCACGCTGAACAGCGGGAAGTCGAGCCCGTACGGGTCGCCGGTCGCCGGGTTGATCGAGGACGGCCCGGTCGTCCCCCGGCAGCCGCC
>JAICUS010000812.1 GCA_025935735.1 Solirubrobacteraceae bacterium
TCGGCCGCCAGCGCGGACGCGACGCCGATCGGGATCGGCCCCGCCAGTGCCGCCAGCGGCGCGAACAGCAGCGAGTAGCCCAGCACTGCATGGCCGCCGTACCACTGGGCGTTCCACGGGGTGAGCCCCTCGTGCTGGAACAGCCACGCGCGGTATGCATGGGCGGCCATGTCCGCCGTGGCGGGGTGCGCGATCACATAGGCCAGGCAGCCGAGCGCACAGCCCACCAACGGCGCGATCGAGTGCAGGAGCACGCGCCGCATCGCGACCCTGGACCCTAGCGCGCTCGCGTGAGGGCCCGCGCTGTGCGGCCGCCCGGCTATCCCGGCGAACTACGGCTGGGTAGGGGGAAGGTCGGCCTCACGGGCCGCGGGGAGGACCGGGTCGGCCAGGGTCGGGTGTGGGCGGTTCTACGTGGAAACGCGGGAATCGATCACGCCCGACCACGTCCGGCTTTGCTCAGGGTTTCGGGCGTGAAGTTCCTCGGGCTATTGCCGCGCAACGCGACACGCGCCTCTCGCGGGCGCCCCGAACCGACCATCCGCGCACGGCGGCCAGGCTCTCGCTCCCCTACCCAGCCGCCGTTCGCCGGCGCCACGAGGCGCCTATCGAGCGCTGGCGAAGTCAGCCGTCACGAAGCAGAAGTGCGACGCGCGGCGGATCCCGACGCCCGCCCGCTTGAACCCCGGCGACAGCATGATCGCGCGGTGGGGCGCCGAGTCCATCCACATGCGCACGATCGTGCGGCTGCTGCAGCGTGAGGACCAGGCGAGGTTCTCGCCCACGCGGCGGGAGTCCACGTAGTGGCCGATCCGCTGCTGGAAGGCGCCGTGGGACATCGACCCGCTGCGGGCCATGTCGGACGAGTGCGCGGACGCGGCGCGGGCGAGCGCGCGGCTGGCGTGCAGGGCGGGAAGGTGATGGTGGGCGCGCACCGAATTCATCGCGCGCAGGACCGATCCGCCGCCGCGTGCCGACGCGGCGGCGGGGGATACGGCAAGGCTGACCAGGCACGCGGCGACCAGACCGCGCAGCACAGTGGCGGAACGCATGGGGCTCTCCCTCCAAGCCGGCGCACCGTGACCGTTGGCGCAGCCGGTGTGGCTTTCTCTCTAGAGGCCGGTCCTGACCATGGACCAACCGAGTGCGTTCCGTCGCGGGGGCTTTACACAGCGATCCTTCGCGAGGGCCGGACCCTAGACAGGAGTCCGGTGGAATGTCGCAACACCGCGGGGTGGTTCGTCAGAAAACTAACAGCCGCACCGGCAAGTTACCCGGTTCCGGGGAGGAGTAACCACCTCGTGGGCGAGTAGCGTCCTCACTCAGATGGAGGAGCCCGACCGCGCCCGCGTGCGCCGCATCCGCGACCGCCTGCGCGAGGTCTACGGCCGGCCGATCGCGCCGCCGCACGAGCAGCCGCTCGACGAGCTGATCCTCACGGTCCTGTCGCAGTCGACGAACGACCGCAACCGCGACGTCGCGTTCCTGCGGCTGCGGGAGCGGTTCGGGAGCTGGGAGGCCGTCCGCGCCGCGCCCAACGCCGAGGTCGAGGCGGCGATCCGCCCCGGCGGCATCTCGAAGGTCAAGTCGGTCCGCATCCAGGCGATCCTCGAGGAGCTCGACGGCGACGACCTGACGGGCCTCGAGGACGCCACGGTGCAACAGGGCCGCGACCGGCTCACCGCGCTGCCCGGCGTCGGCCGCAAGACCGCCGCCTGCGTGCTGCTGTTCGCCTACGGCAAGCGCGACGTGCCCGTGGACACCCACGTCTCCCGCGTGGGCACCCGCCTTGGGCTGTTCCGCGAGAAGGCGCCGTTCGAGGAGCTCCACGACGCCATGCTCGCGCTCACGCCCAGGGGCCAGGAGCTCGAGCTCCACGTGAACCTCCTGCGCCACGGCCGCCGCACCTGCCACGCGCGCCGCCCGCAATGTGACGAATGCGCGCTTCTGAGGATGTGCCCGACCGGCTACAATCTGCGCCACGCAGACTGAGATCTTGTAGAGGAGCACACCACATGGCAAAGACCATCGGAATCGACCTCGGCACCACGAACTCGTGTATGGCCGTCCTCGAGGGCGGCGAGCCGACGGTCATCGAGA
>JAICUS010000846.1 GCA_025935735.1 Solirubrobacteraceae bacterium
CCGCCAACTACCGCCGGATGATCGACGTCTACGCGAACGCCGCCGAGCGGTGACGGCCACCGCGGCCCTTCGGCCGGCTCGTCGGCCGGCGTGACGCGCGGTCAGTGGTCAGCCCGCCGGCCCGCTCGCGACCGGCGCGGCGCCGGCGGACTCAGCTTCGCTCGGCGACGGCTTGTCGGCGTGCACGATGACCACCGGACAGCGCGCGTGGTGGGCGCACTGCTGGCTGACCGAGCCCAGCAGCAGACCGGCGAACCCGCCGTGCCCGCGCGAGCCGACGACCAGCAGGTCGTCCGCGCCGGCCGCATCCACGAGGACCTGGGCGGCCACGCCCTCGACGGCCTGACGCTCGATCTCGACGCCCTTGGCCTCGGCCGCCATCTCGGCGAGCGCGCGCTCGAGCATCTCCTCCGCCGCCTGGCGTATGGCGCTGACATAGTCGTCCGCGTCGGGGGCCAGGTAGCCGTAGCCGCCGCCCATCGAGGCGTATCCGCCGCCGAGATAGCCGGCGCCGTAGTCGGGCGCCCACGCGTGGACGGCCCGCAGCGGGGCCTGGCGCAGCCGGGCCTCGGCGATCGCCCAGCGCAGCGCCGCCCTGGCTCCCGCCGAGCCGTCGACTCCGACGACCACGACCTCCCGCGCCGGCGAGGCTCCGCCGTCGCTCATGGGGCCGCCACGATGTCCGGGGCGAGGTCGCCGAGCGGCGTGCCGGGGTCGGCCAGGCGCCCGCGCTCGACGCGAACGCGCGAGCGGATCAGCACCTCGATCTGCTCGGTGACGTCCCACACGTTGACGTTCATGCCGGCCAGGACGCGCTGGTCCTTGCACCAGAACGCGATGAACTCGCGTCCGGCGACGTCGCCGCGGAACACCACCTCGTCCCAGTCGACGGCGTGGCCGGTGTACTCCATGCCGACGTCGTACTGGTCGGAGTAGAAGTAGGGCACGCGGTCATAGGCGACCGGGCGATCGAGCATGTTGCGCGCCGCCGCCGGCCCCTGGTTGAGCGCGGTGGCCCAGTGCTCGACGCGCAACCGCCCGAACGTGGGGTAGCGGACGCTGGCCACGTCGCCGGCGGCGAAGACGCCGTCCCGCGACGTCCGCAGGAACTCGTCGCAGACGATCCCGTTGTCGACCGCGATGCCCGCCGCCGCGGCCGGCGCGACGTTCGGCGCGGCGCCCACGCCCACGACGACGAAGTCGCAGTCGATCGCCCGCCCGTCGGTGGTGCGGACCCGCTGGACCGCGGGCGAGCCCTCGAAGCGCTCGACGCGGGTGCCGAGCAGCATCTTCACGCCCTGGTCGGTGTGGATGTCGCGGTAGATCGCCCCCGCCTCAGGGCCGAGCGCGCGCTCGAGCGGCACCGACGCCGGCGCGATGATCGTCACCTCCAGACCCATCTGGCGCGCCGCGGCCGCCACCTCGCAGCCGATCCAGCCCGCCCCGACGACCACCAGGCTGCCGCCGCGGCCGAGCCGCTCGCGCAGCCGATCGGACTCCGGGAGGCTGCGCAGGTGGTAGATCTCCTGCAGCTCGGCGCCGGGGATCGACAGCCGCCGGGCCTGAGCGCCGGTCGTCAACAGCAGCCGGTCGTAGCGCAGCCGCTCGCCGCCGCCGCACACCACCTCGGACGACCCTTGATCGATGCTCTCGACGGTCGTGGAGGTGCGCAGCTCGATCGCCTGATCGGCGTAGAAGGACTCGTCGTGGACGTAGACCTTGTCAAGCCCGGCATCGCCGCGCAGGTACTCCTTTGACAGCGGCGGGCGCTGGTACGGGCGCTGCGGCTCGGAGCCGATCAGCACGACGCGCCCGTCGAAGCCACGCTCGCGCAACTCGGCGGCCGCCGAGGC
>JAICUS010000868.1 GCA_025935735.1 Solirubrobacteraceae bacterium
ATCGGCGCCGTCGTCATGGTGGATACGCGTCGGCTCGCCGACTGCTTCGCCGCCATCGACTTCTTCGAGCACCGCCGCCTGCCCTACCTGGTGGCGATCAACTGCTTCGACGGCATGCAGTACCACAACGCGCAGGACGTTCGGGACGCTCTGGCGATCTCGAGCGACGTGCCCGTGGTGAGCTGTGACGCCCGGAACCGTGAGTCGACGAAGAACGTCCTCATCTCGCTGGTCGAGTATGTGTTGACGATGCGTCGCTCGCGGGCCGTAGCGCCCGCCTGACGAACGGTTGAAGCCCCGCACCTTCAGGCCGGTGCGGGGCTTCTGCATGCCCGGCGACCGTGCACTCCGGTAATCGGGGCAAAGCGGAGAGTGGGCGCGAAATCAGGTGGATACGGTGAGTAGGGACGGCAGACCGGCCCGGGCTTGCGGCGCGCCTCGCGCCGGCGGGAGACCGCATCTCGCGTCTCGGGGTGGTTCGATCAGGCCTCGCGCAGCTCGCTCGAGCAGCCGCTGATCAGTCCGATGTGGAAGCCATCCGTCCATAGCCGGTGAGCATTCCGGCACTGCGGCGGCGTTCTGCTCCGGCTCGCTGAACGGTCAGAGCGGCGTCCAGCTGGTTGTCGGTGGGGCCCCCACCCTCACGCCGCCGGAATTGCCTCCAGCGTGCTTCTGGTGCCGCCGTAGTGGCCGACAATCCGTTTCGAGTAGCTCACCCCGTGGCGTTCCCTGGGGCGGCTGCGGCTGCGGCGGCTGCGGCTGCGGCTGCGGCTGCGGCTGCGGCTGCGGCTGCGGCTGCGGCTGCGGCTGCGGCTGCGAAGATCATCCCAGGCGATCTCCGTCCGCGTACCGAAGACAGGCGTTCCATTCAACGTGGATTGGACACGACGGCCGGCATCCGCCGGAGCTAGGGCATGAGCGGGAGCCGGCCGACGAGTTTGTCGACCGGATTGCGCGGGCCGACGATGCTGACCGCGTAATAGTCGAGGTCGTCGCCCCGGGTCCGCCCGACCGTGCTCAGATAGTCGGCGTAGACCCTGGTCTGCTGAGCGGCGGACGGCATGTCCGCGACGAAGAAGTCGGGCCGGGCGGCTGCCTTGGCGCGGATCGTCCGCAGGGTGGCGGTATCGGCCGCCAGCACCGTACAGCCGGCCCACGGGAGCCCCGGATGGGCGGCGCCGTCGGCGTCGACCGCGGCATCGCCCAGGAGCCCGGCGACGGCGTTCTCGGTCGCCGCCGCGGCGCAGATGGCGGCATTGACCGCCCGGCCCGGCGGCAGAGCCTCGTCAACCACGACGACCCACTTGAGGCGCGCCGCCCGGGTAGGCGTGCTGGGATCGATCTCCTCGGCCACGAATCCGATCATCTCTACTTCCTCTGCTCATTCGTTCGGAGTTGCGGCCCAAATGCTAGGCACCCATAAGATGGATCCGCAACGAGTCCGTACTAATCACGGAAGTGGCGACGATATGGCTGACCTGGACGAACTAGATACGGCGATCCTGCGCGAACTCCAGTCGGATGCACGGAAGACCAACCGCGAGGTGGCGGCCGCCGTCGGCGTCTCCCCGACCACGGCACTGGACCGCACTCGCGCCCTGCGGCAGCGCGGGGTGATCCGCGGCGCCCTCCTCGATGTCGATCTCCCGGCCATCGGCCGGTCGGTGCAGGC
>JAICUS010000133.1 GCA_025935735.1 Solirubrobacteraceae bacterium
AGATGGAGCGGCACGCGTCCGAGACGCTCGGGTCGCTGTCCGTGCGGACGATCAAGTCGGTGCGCCAGAAGGTCTCCTCGCTCTCGGGCGGGCAGCGCCAGACGGTGGCGATCGCCCGCTCGGTGCTGCAGAAGGCCCGGATGGTGATCCTCGACGAGCCGACCGCGGCGCTGGGCGTCGCGCAGACCGAGCAGGTGCTGCAGCTCGTGCGCCGGCTCGCGGACTCCGGTGTGGGCGTGCTGATCATCAGCCACAACCTGGCCGACGTGTTCGCGGTGGCCGACCGCGTCCACGTCCTCTACCTCGGCCAGATGGTCGCCCACCTGGACGCCAAGCAGACGAACCGCGACGAGGTCGTCAGCTACATCACCGGGACGCGGATACGGGACCAGCTGCTGGAGGAGACGGCGCTGTGACGAAGTACGAGAGGTCCAGCAACCCGGCGACCGACCGCGCACAGCACACGCTGGAGACCGATCCGCCGCTCGGTGAGGAGGCGCCGGCGCTCATCGGCACGGGCCACGAGGGCACGGTCGGCGACCAGTTCCGCGGCTACGTCCAGCGGGTGCGCGGCGGCGACATGGGCTCGCTGCCGGCGCTCGCCGGCCTGGTCGTGCTCGGCATCCTGTTCCAGTCGCTGGACTCGGTCTTCTTCTCCAAGACCAACATCGCGAACCTGATGACGCAGACGGCCGCGCTGATGATGCTGGCGATGGCGCTGACGTTCGTGATCATCATCGCGGAGATCGACCTGTCCGCCGGCGTCACCGGCGGCAGCGGCATGGCGATCTGGGTCCTGCTGGTCAACCAGCACAGCTGGAACTGGGTCCTGGCGCTCGTGGTCGCGCTGCTGTGCGCCGCCGCGCTGGGCACGTTCATCGGCGTGTTCGTGGCCCGGGTGGGCATCCCGTCGTTCGTCATCACCCTCGGCCTCTTCCTCGGGCTCCAGGGCTTCATGCTCGTGCTGCTCGGCGGCGCCGGCGCCTATCGCGTCCAGACGCCCGCCGTCACCGCGATCATGAACAAGTCGATGGCGCCGTGGCTCGGCTGGGCGATGCTGGCGGTCATCGTGGCGATCTCGCTCGTCACCGGGCTCTACGACCGGCGGCGCCGGATCGCCGCCGGCGTGCCGACCCGGCCGATCGCCCTGCTGTGGATCCGGCTCGCGCTGTGGATCGTGCTCGGCGGCCTGGCCGTCTCGCTGCTCAGCCAGAACCGGTCGACCGGCATCTTCCCGATCGAGGGCGTCCCGATCGTGGTCCCGATCGCCCTCGGCATCCTGTTCATCGGCCAGACCGTGCTCGACCGCACCCGCTTCGGCCTGCACGTGTTCGCCGTCGGCGGCAACCCGGAGGCGGCGCGGCGCGCGGGCATCAACGTGGCCAACGTGCGGATCGCCTGCTTTGTCATCTGCTCCATGCTCTCCGTGGTCTCCGGGATGTTCCTCGTCAGCCAGGTGGGCATCGTCCAGGCCACCACGGGCCGGGACATCGTCCTGTCCGGCGTGGGCGCGGCGGTGGTCGGCGGCGTCAGCCTCTTCGGCGGCCGCGGCCGGCTCGGCCAGGCCGCCGTGGGCGCGCTGCTGATCTCGATGATCACCAACGGGCTCGGCCTGCTGGGGCTGTCGGCCGGCATCACCTTCCTGGTGACCGGCGGCGTGCTCATCCTCGCGGCGACGATCGACGCGGTCTCGCGCCGGCGTCCGGGGGTGGCGTCGCTCGCCCGGTGACCATCACGTCGACCCGGCCCGCGCCGTCGCTACTCCTCTCCCGGCGGCGCGGCCGGCGCCGGCGGCTCAGCGCAGCCCGCCGTCCACGTAGAGGACCTGGCGGGTGATCATGCGCGAGTCGTCGGCGGCCAGGAACAGCGCGGCGGCGGCGATGTCGCGCTCGGTGACGTCGACCGGGATCGCCTGAGAGGAGACGAGGCGGTCCCGGCTCTCCGGGGTGTGCCAGAGCCGCATCTGGCGGGGCGTCATCACGGCGCCGGGGGCGATCGCATTGACGCGGATGCGGTCGGCGCCCAGCTGGGTGGCCAGCGCGTTGGTCAACCCGATCACCCCGGCCTTGGCCGTGCCGTAAGCCAGCAGGCCGGCCGGCCCGCGGCGCCAGGCGACGGAGGAGAGGTTGACGATCGACCCGCCGCCGGCGCCCCGCATCCCTGCGAGGACCGCCTGCGCCATGAAGAACTGGTGGCGCAGGTTGACCGCCTGGGCGGCGTCCCACAGCTCCGGCGTGATCTCCTCGATCGCGTAGCGCTGGTCGTCGGCGGCGTTGTTGATCAGCACGGTCACCGGGCCCGCCTCCGCCGCCGCCGCGCGCAGGGCGCCGACGTCGGTCAGGTCGCACGCCAGGAACCGCACGCCGAGCTCCTGCGCCAGCGCCTCGCCCGCCGCGCGGTCGACGTCGACGACCGCCACGCGCGCGCCATTGCGGGCGAAGCCGCGCACGATCTCGGCGCCGATCCCGGACGCGCCGCCCGTGACCAGCACCCGCCGGCCGTCGAGGCTCGGATAGACCGCCTCCCCGTTCACGCGCGGCAGTGAACCAGATGCGCCCGCCCGCCGCGTCTACGATTTGCCCCGACATGGGGCGAAGGTGGGTGGTTCTCGCGGTCCTCGGCGGCGGCCTGTGCGCGTGGCCGGCGACGGCGTCCGCGACGGTCCGGTTCTTCCACTCGCCGTCGGGCAACATCGAGTGCCAGGTGTCGGCGCACGACCGGGTGGGGACGGCGGCCTACTGCCAGACGTTCACGCCGGCGCGCAGCGTCACGCTCGGGCCGGGCGGGAAGCTCAAGCGCTGCCGGGGCGGGAAGTGCCTCGGCAACGGCCCGGAGAACGCCACGACGCTGCGCTACGGGCACTCGGTCACGGTCGGGCCGTTCCGCTGCACGTCGCGTACGCGGGGCATGCGGTGCGTGTTGCGGAGCAGCCGTCACGGCTTCGAGCTCAGCCGTCGGGGGATCCGGCGGGTCTGATGGCGCCGCGGGTGTCCGTCGTCGCCCCCGAGGGCGAGCTCGACGTCGCGACGCTGGACGACTTCCGCGCCGCGCTCTCGGACGCCGCGAGCCGGCCCGCCGACACGCTGCTCATCGACCTCAGCGAAGTGAGCTTCATCGACTCCAGCAGCCTCGGCGCGGTCATCGAGGCAGGCGACCGCCTGCGCCGAGACCGGCGGCGGCTCGCGGTCGTGGCGCCGCCCGGCACGGCGGCCGCCGTCAGCCTGGAGCTCACCGGCCTGCGCGGCCGGCTGGCGATCTTCGCCACGCGCGACGACGCCCTGGACGGCTGAGCGCGCGCCGAACATCACCCGCACCGAGCGTGGCGGAGTTCCTCGACCAGGAGCCCGACATCGAGGCGGGCATGGTCCGCCAGACCCCGCTCGGCCGCCTGGCCACACCGGAGGACGCGGCCCAGGCGGCGGCCTGGCTGCTCAGCGACCGCTCGTCCTACGTCGCCGGCGTCGTGCTCCCGCTCGACGGCGGGCTGACCGCGGTGCGCGCGTGACCGGCGCCGCGGCGGGGCGGAGGAGCGCCGCCGCGGACCGGCGAACTGCGGCTGGGTAGGGGAGAGGTCCCTACTCGCGGTCGGGAGGGTCGAGTATGCGCGAGACTGCGACGGAAATGGCCGGATTCGATCACGTCCGATCACGCCTGGCTTTGCTCAGGGTTTCGGGAGGAAACATATGCACGATATGCGTGCATAGGTGACCACACCTCTCCGCCGGCGCGACCGAACCGACCATCCGCGCACGGCGGCCAGGGCTCTCACTCCCTTACCAGCCGCAGTTCGCCGGCGCTACGAGGCGCTGGTCCGCACTGCCGGCGCGGTCAGGTAGTCGACGACGAGGTCACCGAGCATCGTGCGGTAGTGCTCGCGGGTCGTGGGGTCGAGCAGGTCCCGGCCGAACAGCGTGCTCCAGGTGTGGCGGTTGGCGACCCGGAAGACGCAGAAGGAGCTGATCAGCATGTGGACGTCGACGGCGTCCGCTGGGCGGGTGAAGCTGCCCTGCGCGCGGCCGCGCTCGAGGATGCGGGCGATGCGGTCGATCGCCGGGGAGTTGAGGTCGGCGAAGCGGCCGGTGGCGCGCATGTGCTCGGCGCGGTGGATGTTCTCGATGCTCACCAGGCGGATGAAGTCCGGGTGCGCCTCGTGGTGGTCGAAGGTCAGCTCGGCGAGGCGGCGGATGGCGGCGACCGGGTCGAGGTGCTCGACGTCGACGGTCTGCTCGGCCGCGCGGATCTGCGCGTAGGCGCGCTCCAGCACCGCGGTGTAGAGCCCCTCCTTTGACTCGAAGTAGTAGTAGAGCATCCGCTTGGTGGTGCGGGTGCGCTCGGCGATCTCGTCCACGCGCGCGCCCGAGTAGCCGTGCTCGGCGAACTCGCGCGTGGCCACGTCCAGGATCTCGGCCTGGGTGCGGGCGGGGTCGCGCTGGCGTTCGGGTTCGACGGTTCGGGAAGCGGACATCGTGGTATGAACGTACCAGTTCGTACATTATGCTGACGCGGACGGACACCTTCCTCACGGGCCTGATCGGGGCCGGGATCGGCACGTCGCTGAGCCCGCCGCTGCACGAGCGCGAGGCCGCCGAGCTGGGGCTGCGCTACGCCTATCGCACGCTCGACGTCGACGTGCTCCGGGAGGACGCCGGCGAGCTGCTCGCCCGCGCGCGGGAACAGGGCTACGACGGCCTGAACGTCACCCATCCGTGCAAGCAGGCGGTGCTCGACCACCTCGACGAGCTCGACGCCGGCGCGGAGGCGATCGGCGCGGTCAACACGGTGGTGCTCCGCGACGGCCGCGCCACCGGCCACAACACCGACGCCACCGGCTTCGCCGAGAGCGTCCGCCGCTTCCTGCCGGGAGCGCGGCTCGACCGCGTCGTGCTGCTGGGCGCCGGCGGGGCGGGCTCGGCGCTCGCGCACGCGCTGCGCGGGCTCGGCGTCAACGAGCTGACGATCGCCGACGCGGACA
Source organism: Solirubrobacteraceae bacterium (assembly GCA_025935735.1). The sequence continues at coordinate 4,973 of JAICUS010000133.1, forward strand.
GTGACCGCGCCGAGGAACTCGCGCGCGCGGTCAACGCGCGCGCCGGCGACGCGTCTGATGTCGTGCACGCCGACGGGCTCGTGCACGCCACGCCCACCGGCATGGAGGGCCACCCCGGGATCGCGCTCGACCCCGGCCTCCTGCACCCGCGCCTGTGGGTGGCCGACATCGTCTACCGCCCGCTGGAAACGGAGCTGCTGCGGGCCGCGCGCGAGCGCGGCTGCCGCACGCTGTCCGGCGGCGGCATGGTGGTCTTCCAGGCCGCCGGCTCGTTCGAGCTGTTCACCGGCGTGCGCCCCGACCGCGAGCGGATGCTGCGCCACTTCGCGGAGCTGACCGCATGAGGCGGGCGATCGCCACCGTCTGCCTGAGCGGCACGCTGGAGGACAAGCTCGAGGCGGCGGCCGCGGCCGGGTTCGACGGCGTCGAGATCTTCGAGCCCGACCTGATCGCCTCCCGGCTGCGCCCCGCGCAGGTGCGCGAGCGGCTCGCGGAGCTGGACCTCACGCTCGACCTCTACCAGCCGTTCCGCGACTTCGAGGGCGTCCCGGACCCCGACTTCGCTCGCGCCGAGGCGAAATTCGCGCTCATGGAAGAGCTGGGCGCCGAGCTGCTGCTGGTCTGCTCGAGCGTCGCGCCCCACGCGCAGGACGACGACGCCCTCGCCGCCGCCCAGCTGTGCGAGCTGGCCGAGCGCGCACAGGCGCACGGCATCAAGATCGCCTACGAGGCGCTGGCCTGGGGCCGCCACGTCAACGACACGCGGCACGCCTGGCGGATCGTCCAACGGGCCGGTCACCCGGCGCTCGGCCTGTGCCTGGACAGCTTCCACATGCTCTCCCGCAAAGAGGACCCCGCGACGATCGAGGAGATCCCCGGCGAGAAGCTGTTCTTCCTACAGCTCGCGGACGCGCCGCGGCTGGCCATGGACGTGCTGCAGTGGAGCCGCCACCACCGCTGCTTCCCCGGCCAGGGCGGCTTCGACCTCCGCGCGTTCCTCGGCCACGTGCTGGCCGCCGGCTACAAGGGCCCGCTGTCGCTCGAGGTGTTCAACGACGTCTTCCGGGCCACCGACCCGCGCCGCATGGCCGTCGACGCGATGCGCTCGCTGCTCGTGCTCGAGGGCGACGTGCCGCCGGCCGCAGCGCTGGACGGCTACGCGTTCGCCGAGGTCGCCGGCGAGGGGATCGAGCCGCTGCTGGAGGGCCTCGGCTTCGCCCGCACCGGCTGCCACCGCACCAAGCCGGTCAGCCTGTGGCAGCAGGGCGCGATCCGGCTCGTGGTCAACCGGGGCGAGGAGCCGCGCGTGGCCGCGGTGGCCGTGGAGAGCGCCGACCCCGCGCGCTCCGTCACGCGGGCCGAGCGGCTGCTCGCGCCCGTGCTCGACCGCACGCGCGGGCCGGGCGAGGCCGACATCTCCGCCGTCGCCGCGCCGGACGGCACCTCGGTGTTCTTCTGCGGCCCCGACGCCGGCTGGGTGGCCGACTTCGCGCCGCGAGGACCCGCGCCCGCCGGCCCGCTGCACCGCATCGACCACCTCGCGCTGGCGCAGCCGTTCGACGCCTTCGACGAGGCGGCGCTGTTCTACCGCGCCGTGCTCGCGCTGGAGCCCGACGGCGGCGAGGAGGTGGTCACGCCCGACGGCCTGGTGCGCAGCCGCGCGCTCAATGGCGGCGCGGTGCGCCTGGCGCTCAACGTGCCGGTGCTGCCGCTGCACGACCGGGCCGAGCTCCAGCACGTCGCGTTCGCCACCGCCGACATCAAGGCCGCGGTCCGCCGCGCGCGCGAGGCCGGCGTGGCGATGCTGGAGATCGGAGGCAACTACTACGACGACCTCGAGGCGCGGCTCGGCGTGGACACGGCCGAGCTGCGCGAGCTCGGGCTGCTGTACGACCGCGACGCGCACGGCGGCGGCGAGCTGCTGCAGGCGTTCACCGCCGCGCACGGGCGCGTGTTCTTCGAGCTGATGGAGCGCCGCGGCGGCTACGCCGGCTACGGCGCCGCCAACACCGCGATCCGGATGGCCGCACAACGGGAGGAGCCATGACCCACCAGAAGACACCCGCCAAGGCCGCGCTCGCGAGCTCGGTCGGCAGCGTGCTCGAGTACTACGACTTCTTCATCTACGGCACCGCCGCCGCGCTGGTGTTCGGGAAGGTGTTCTTCCCGGACTCCGACCCGGCGACCGGGACGCTGCTGTCGTTCGCCACCTACGGCGTCGGCTACGTCGCGCGGCCCGTCGGCGCGTTCTTCATGGGCCACCTCGGCGACCGCCACGGCCGCAAGCGCGTGCTCGTGCTCACCATCGTGCTGATGGGCATCTCGACGTTCCTCGTCGGCTGCCTGCCCACCTACGACGACATCGGCATCTGGGCGCCGGTGCTGCTCGTCGTGCTCCGGCTGATGCAGGGCTTCTCCGCCTCCGGCGAGCAGTCGGGCGGCAACTCGCTGACGCTCGAGCACGCGCCCGACGAGCGGCGCGCGTACTTCTCGAGCTTCACGCTCACCGGCACGCAGGCGGGCCTGGTGATCGCCACCGCCGCCTGGCTGCCGATCGGCGCCCTGCCGGAGTCCGACCTCACCTCCTGGGGCTGGCGGATCCCGTTCTGGCTGAGCGCGATCGTGGTCGTCGCCGGCGTGCTGATCCGCCGCCGGCTGGACGAGACGCCGCTGTTCGCGGAGGCGGCGCAGGAGGGCGAGCTGGACCGCGCGCCGGTCGGCGAGCTGCTGCGCGACCACTGGGCCGGCGTGCTGCGCGTGCTGCTCACCGCGGTCGGCTCGACGGTCAGCACGATCTTCGCGGTCTACGCGCTCTCGTTCGCGGTCGACACCCAGGGCCTGGACAAGACCACGATGCTCTGGGTGGCGATCGTCGCCAACGCGGTCGCGCTCGCGGCGATCCCGGCCTGGGCGAGGCTGGCCGACCGCATCGGCCGCAGGCCCGTGCTGATCGGCGGCACGCTGGCCAGCGGCGCGCTGATGTTCGCCTACCTGGGCGCGATCGACAGCGGCAGCTACCCGCTGATCTTCGTCGCCGCGGTGCTGATGTCGGGCGTCGTCTACAGCGCGTTCAACGGCGTCCAGCCGGCGTTCTACGGGGAGATGTTCCCCACCCGGGTGCGGCTCTCCGGCATGGCCATCGGCACCCAGATCGGCTACGCGCTGGGCGGCTTCGCCCCGACCGTGGCCGCGGCCATCGACGGCTCCGGCTGGATGCCCGTGGCGCTGCTCACGCTCGCGGGGAGCGTGATCGCGGCGATCGCGGCCTTCACCAACCGCGAGACCGCCCACATGCCGCTGCAGCAGCTCGACGAGCGCCGCGCGCATCGGTTCGCGCGCCCGGCCCCGGCCACCGAGATGGCTGGGCGCCACTAGTCGCTGCGCTTGACACGCCGATGACACCTGCTACAAAGGAGGCCCGCGCGCAGATTCAGCCATGAATATTTATGCGCGCTTGTGAGGACAAGGGAGAGGCAAGCGTGAGGTTCGGAGCCGGGATCTGGCTCTTCGGGCAGTTCGTCGATCGCTATGCGACCGACGCCTACGGGCCCGAGGTGAGCACGTTGGAGGCCATCGACGCCGCGGGTTCCGTCGGCGACATCGAGGTCCTCGACATCAACTATCCGTTCACCGAGGGCGTATCCGTGGCGGACGTCCGCGGCGCCCTGGAGCGCCACGGCATCGCGGCCTGGTGCATCACGCCGCACATCTACACGCGCGAGTTCCGCGCCGGGGCGTTCACGAACCCGGAACCCGCGGTCCGCCGGCGCGCGCTGGAGCTGTGCGAGGAGGCGGTGGACGTCGCCAAGCAGCTCGGCGCGCCGACCGTGAAGCTCTGGCCCGGCCAGGACGGCTGGGACTTCCCGCTGCAGTGCGACTACCGCGAGGTCTGGCGCCTGTCGCTGGAGGGCGTCAAGGCGGTGGCGGCGATGGACGACGGCATCCGCGTCGCCATCGAGTACAAGGCCAAGGAGCCGCGGGTCCACATCAGCTACGCGAACGCCGCGCGCACGCTGCTCGGGATCGCCCAGATGGGGCGCGACGACATCGGCGTCGTGGTCGATCTCGGCCACTCGCTGTTCGCGAAGGAGACGCCGGCCGACGCGCTGCACCTGGTCAACGACCACGGGCGCCTGTTCACCGTCGAGGTCAACGACAACTGGCGCGAGTGGGACGACGACCTGCCGGTGGGCAGCGTCCACCTCGTCGAGACGATCGAGTTCTTCCTCGCCCTGCGCCAGATCGGCTGGGACCAGCCGATCCTGCTCGACCAGTTCCCCTTCCGCGAGAGCCCGGTGGAGGCCGCGCGCACCAGCATCGCCACGATGCGGGCGATCGACTCCGCGCTCGACCGGCTCGACCTCGACGCGCTGGCCGACGCCCAGCAGCGCCAGGATCCGCTCGCCGCGCAGCGGCTCGTCACCGACCTGCTGCTCGGCGGCGCCCGCGTCGGATGAGCCGGCTCCGGGTGCGCCCGACGGCGGACGAGGTGCGCGCCACCGCGCGGGCCATCCGGCGGCGCAACATCGAGATCGTCCGCTCCGCGGGGCTCGGGCACATCGGGGGCGACCTGTCCGCCGCCGACATCCTGGCCACGCTGTACCTGGCGGTGCTCAACGTCGACCCGCGGCGGCCGGACGACCCCGAGCGCGACCGCTACATCCAGAGCAAGGGCCACGCGTCCGGCGTGCTCTACACGACGCTCGCCACCGCCGGGTTCTTCCCCGACGCGCTGCTGGACTCCTACATGGCCGAGGGCTCGCCGCTCAACGGCCATCCCGACCGCACCAAGGTCCCGGGGGTGGAGACCAACACCGGCCCGCTCGGGCACGGCCTCCCGGTCGCGGTGGGCACGGCGATCGCCGCGCGCCTCGACGGCTCTCCGCGCCGCACGTACGTGCTGTGCGGCGACGGCGAGCTGCAGGAGGGCTCCAACTGGGAGGCGATCATGGCCGCCGGGCACCGCGGGCTGGACAACCTCGTCGTGATCGTCGATCGCAACTACCTCCAGCAGGGCGCGCGCACCGAGGACACCAACGGGCTCGACCCGCTGGACGCCAAGTTCGCGGCGTTCGGCTGGGCCGTGCGCACGGTCGACGGCAACGACGTCGACGCGCTGCTGTCCGTCTTCGACGCCGTCCCGTTCAGCCCCGGCCGCCCGAGCGCGATCGTCGCCCACACCATCAAGGGCCGCGGCGTGTCGTTCATCGAGGACCGGGTCGAGTGGCACCACAAGGTCCCGACCGCCGAGCAGGTCGCGCTCGCGCTCCAAGAGCTGGCATGAGCGAGCGCTACGACTGCCGCGAGGCCTTCCAGCGCACGCTCGTCGAGCTCGCGGGCGCCGATGAGCGGATCGTCGCCGTGGTCAACGACTCAGTCGGCTCGAGCAAGCTGGGGGAGTTCGCGAAGGCGTACCCGGAGCGGCTGATCAACGTCGGCATCGCCGAGCAGAACATGGTCGGCGTCGGCGCCGGGCTGGCCAACGGCGGCCGGATCCCGTTCGTGTCCGGCGCCGCGCCCTTCCTCACCGGCCGCGCGCTCGAGCAGATCAAGGCCGACGTCGCCTACTCCGACGCCAACGTCAAGCTGTGCGGCCAGAGCCCGGGGATGGCCTACGGCGAGCTCGGGCCGACGCACCACTCGATCGAGGACCTGGCCTGGCTGCGGGCGATCGCGAACCTGCCCGTCGTCGTCCCCGCCGACCCGGTCGAGACCGAGTCGGTCATCCGCTGGGCGGCGCGCACCGTCGGGCCGGCGTTCATCCGGGTCAGCCGCACGCCGGTGACCGTCGTGCACGACCCCGGCTACGCGTTCCGGCTCGGGGTCGCGGCGCGGCTGCGCGACGGCGGCGACGTCACGATCATCGCCTGCGGCACCGTGGTGGAGCGAGCGCTGGCGGCGGCCGAGCAGCTGGCCGCGCGCGGGATCGAGGCGCGCGTGCTCAACATGGCGTCGGTCCGGCCGCTGGACCGCGAGGCGATCGTCGCCGCGGCGCGCGAGACCGGGGGGATCGTCACCGTCGAGGAGCACACCGTCTACGGCGGCCTGGGCGGCGCGGTCGCCGAGGTCGTGGCCACCGAGCACCCGGCGCCGATGCGGCTCGTCGGCGTGCCGGGGGTGTTCGCCCCCACCGGCTCCACCGAGGCGCTGATGCGCCGCTTCGGCCTCACCGCCGAGGGCATCGCCGAGGCGGCCGGCGGCCTGGCGCGCGGGAGGGCGGCGGCATGACCCCGACCCCGCAGCTGCGCCTGATGGCCAAGGTCGCGCGCCTGTACTACGAGCAGGGGCTGCGCCAGGCGGAGATCGCCGACACGCTCGACCTCTCGCAATCGCGCATCTCGCGGCTGCTCAAGCAGGCCGAGCGCGAGGGCATCGTCCGCACCACCGTGGCGGTGCCGCAGGGCTTCTACCCGGAGCTCGAGGACCGCCTGCAGACGCTCTACGGGCTGCGCGAGGCCGTGGTGGCCGACTGCGACGCCGACTCCGACCAAGAGGCGCTGCGCGCGATCGGCGCCGCGGGCGCGTCGTACCTGGAGACGACCGTCATGCCCGGCGACATCCTCGGCATCTCGTCGTGGAGCGAGACGCTGCTGGCGATGCTCGACAACATGCACCCGCAGGTCCGGCCGACGGCCGAGGCCGTGGTGCAGATCCTCGGCGGGGCGGGCAACCCGGCGGCCGAGGGCCACGCCACGCGGCTGACCGGCCGGCTCGCCCAGATGGTGGGCGGCGAGGCGCGCTTCCTGCCCGCGCCGGGCGTCGTGGGCTCGCGGGCCAGCCGCCACGCGCTGCTCGACGACCCGTTCGTCGCCGCGGCGATGCGCTGGATGGACGAGATCACGCTCGCGCTGGTGGGCATCGGCGCGCTGACGCCGTCC
>JAICUS010000862.1 GCA_025935735.1 Solirubrobacteraceae bacterium
CGGCGGACGTTGTCCTCGATCTCCTCGCGCCACGAGCGGTCATCCTTGCGCTCGAGCAGCGGGAGCAGCGCCCGCAGGGTCTCGGTCGCGTCGCCCACGAGGTTGACCTCGGTCGGGTAGCGCATCCCGACGAGCCGCCCGTCGATGTCGATCTGCACGGCCCGCGCCTGCCCGGGCTTCGGCAGCCACTCCGAGTACGGGAAGCTCGTCCCGACCATCAGCAGCGTGTCGCAGTTCTCCATCATGTCGTCGGACGGCTTGGTGCCCAGCAGGCCGATCGAGCCGGTGACGAACGGCAGCTCGTCCGGGAGCGCCGCCTTCCCGTTGAGCGCCTTGGCCACGCCCGCGCCGAGCATCTCGGCCGTGTCGGCCACCTCGCGCTGGGCGTTCTTGGCGCCGGCGCCGATCAGCATCGCCACCTTGGCGCCCGCGTTGAGCACCTCGGCGGCCCGGCGCAGCGTGTCGGCGGTCGGGACCGTGCGCGGCGCCTCGTAGCCGATGGAGGAGAACACCGAGCCGTGCGAGCGCGGCGGGTCCTCGTAGGGCGACTCCTGGACGTCGTTGGGGATGATGATGCAGGCCACCGTGCGGCTCGCCTGGGCCACCCGCATCGCCCGGTCGATCAGGTGGCGGACCTGCGCGGGGACCATGCAGACCTGCACGAACTCGCCCGCGACGTCCTTGTAGAGCGAGTCGAGGTCGACCTCCTGCTGGTAGTTGGCGCCCAGCGAGCTGCGCGCCTGCTGGCCGATGATCGCCACCACCGGCTGGTGGTCGAGCTTGGCGTCGTAGAGCCCGTTGAGCAGGTGGATCGCGCCGGGCCCGGACGTGGCCAGGCAGACGCCGACCTCGCCGGTGAACTTCGCGTGCGCGCAGGCGGCGAAGGAGGCCAGCTCCTCGTGACGGGTCTGGATGAAGCGGACCTTGTCGCCGGCCTCGTGGAACCCGCCCAGGATGCCGTTGATCCCGTCGCCGGGATAGCCATAGATGCGCTTGACGCCCCACTTCGAGAGGCGCTCGAGGATGTACTGGCCGACGGTCGGCGTGGCCATGGGGCCTCCTGTTTCGCGGTTGTCTTGACGGCGTTACCCGTTTCGCGGCGAGTTTTGTGAGCGCCCGGTTCCGGGGAGGGGGCCCGGGATGCCCGCGATCGCCGACTACGCCCTGCTGGCCGACTGCCACGGCGCCGCCCTGGTGGGCCGCGACGGATCGGTCGACTGGTGTTGCATGCCCCGCTACGACACCGGTTCGATGTTCGCCCGTCTGTTGGATGACGACGCCGGCTGCTGCACGGTCACGGTGGACGGCGGCGGGACCCACGCGCGCCGCTACCTCGACGGGACGCTCGTGCTGGAGACCACGCTGCGCGGCGAGTCCGGCGAGGCGCGGCTGCTGGACCTGATGCCGTTCGACGATCCGCTGGAGCCGGCGCGCGAGCACCGCGCGCTGCTGCGGATCGTGGAGGGGGTACGCGGCACGGTGACGGTGACCTTCCGCGTGGCGCCGCGCTTCGACTACGGCGAGGTCACGCCCTGGCTGCGCCACCATGGGCGCGGCGTCTACAGCGCGATCGGCGGCGACGACGGGCTGCTCTGCTGGGCCGATGGCGGTCTGGAGTCAGACGGCGAGGCGCTGACCGCCACCGCCACCGTGCGCGGCGGCGAGCGGGCGCGGCTGCTGCTCGCCGCGCGCCGGCCGGAGGAGCTCGACGGCGGCCCG
>JAICUS010000758.1 GCA_025935735.1 Solirubrobacteraceae bacterium
CGAGCTCGCGGGCGCCCGGCCGCTGGCCGCGAACCTGCTCGTGCCGTTCCTGCGCCGCGGCCACGTGGACGCCTGCCTGGCATCTGGCGTCGATGCCGTCGTGCTGTTCTGCGGCCGGGCGCCCGGTGCCGTCGCCCGGCTGCGGGCCGCGGGCGTCGTGGTGCTGCAGCAGGTCGGGACGGTCTCTCAGGCCCGGAGCGCGCTGGCCGACGGCGCCGACGGGCTCATCGCCCAGGGCGCCGAGGCCGGCGGCCACGTCCTCGGGGTCGAGCCGACCCTGGCCGCGCTGGGGCGGCTGCGCGCCGTGGCGGGCGACGCGCCGGTGCTGGCCGCCGGCGGCATCGCCGGCCGCGCCGCGGGCCGGGCGGCGCTGGACGCGGGCGCGGCGGCCGTCGTCGCCGGCACGCGCTTCCTGCTCACCGACGAGTGCCGCGCCCACCCGGACTACAAGGCCCGGGCGCTGGGCGCCACCCGGACGCTGCGCACCCTGCTGTTCTCCGCCGGCTGGGCCGACCCGCACCGCGTGCTCCCGAACGCCGCCACCGACCGCTGGTGCACGCCGGCAGCCCGCGGCCCGGCGCCGGCGCTGCTGCTCAACCGCGCGCTCGCCCCGGCGGTGCGCCGCCTCCCGCCGTCGGTCGCCCGCCACCAGCGGCTCGGGCTGCCGTTCTTCAGCCCGGCCCCGCCGCTGGCCGGCGCGGACCCGCGTTTCCTGGACATCGCGCCGCTCTACGCCGGGGTCTGCGCCCGCGAGATCGACCGCGTCGTGCCCGCCGCCGAGGCGGTCGCCCTGCTCGATCCCACCTGAGCCGGCCGCGTCACGCCGCGGCGGGCGGCTGCTCGATGCGCACGAGGTTGCCGGCGGGGTCGCGGACGGCGAAGTCGCGCACGCCCCAGAACTGCTCGGTCGGCTCCTGCACGATCTCGGCGCCGGCGGCGCGGACGGTCTCGAAGGTGGCGTCGACGTCGTCGCTGCGGAAGTGGACGCCGTTCAGGGCGCCCTTGGCGACGAGCCCGGCGACCGCCTCGCGGTCCGCGGGGCTGCCGTTGAGGAAGTTGGTGAGCACGATCGCGACGCCCGGCTGGGAGGCGGCGCCGACCGTGATCCAGCGCGAGCCCTCGTTGGCGACGTCGTTGCGCACCTCGAGGCCGAGGGCGTCGCGATAGAAGGCCAGCGCGCGGTCGGGGTCGTCGACGACGACGAAGCAGGTGGAGAGCGTGAGGTCCATGCGCCCCAAGTTAGGGAGCCGGGGCGCCGGCCGCTTCTCGGATCCTGCTCGGCTTGCGGCTCGGCCGCGTGAGGTCCTTGGCGACGCAGCCGGACACGCTCACCAGGTCCCCGTGGTCGCGGTCCCGGTAGGCCGTCGGCGTCTCGCCCACCAGCTCGGTGAACCGCGCGCTGAACGAGCCGAGCGACGTACACCCGACCTCCAGGCAGACCTCGGTGACCGACAGGTCCCCGCGGCGCAGCAGCGCCTTCGCGCGCTCGATCCGCCGCGTCATCAGGTACGAGTACGGCGTCTCCCCGTACGCCGCCCGGAACTGGCGGGAGAAGTGCGCGCTCGACATCAGCGCCGCCCGGGCGATCGCGGCGATGTCGAGCGGCCGCGCGTACTCCCGGTCCATCAGATCGCGCGCGCGACGCAGATGCGCGAGGTTCTCGAGCTCCTCCGGCGTCACTCCTGCGAGCCTAGCGGCCGGGCGCGGCGGCCCGCGCGCGGGCGGCCTGGCGGATCAGGTGGTCGCGCTCGGGGACGTTCGTGGCCCGCCGGGCGGCCTCCGCGTACGCCGCGGCCGCGGCGGGGAGGTCGCCGGCGAGCTCGTGGAGGTGGCCCCGGACGGCGTGCCAGCGGTGGCGGTCGCCGAGCACGTCGCGCAGCCGGTCGGTCTCGCGCAGCCCCGCGGCGGCGCCGTGCACGTGGCCGGCCGCCACCGCGCGGCCCAGCACCGCGGCGGGGTCCTGGCGCACCGGGTCGTCGGTGAGCGCGACGAGGTCGTCGTACCAGGCGAGGATCTGCGGCCAGTCGGTCTCCCCGGCTGTTGCCGCGTCGTCGTGCAGCGCGGCGAGGGCGGCCTCGATCCGGTAGCGGCCGGGGCGCCCGACCGCCAGCGCCGACTGCAGGACGCGCACGCCCTCGGCGATCTGGCGGGTGTCCCACAGGCTCCGGTCCTGCCGGTCGAGCGTGACGATGCGGCCGTGGGAGTCCAGCCGGGCGGGGAGCCGGGCGTAATTGAGGAGCATCAGCGCGAGCAGCCCGCGCGCCTCGGGCTCCTCGGTGGCGAGGGTGAGCTGGCGGGCGAGCCGGATCGCCTCGCCGGCCAGGTCGACGCGGCTCGCGTGGCCCGTGGCGTAGACGAGGTAGAGCACGCGCAGCACGACGGCGAGGTCGCCGGGCTGGTGCAGGCGGCGGCCGGCCAGCGCGCGCTTGGCCCGGCTGATCCGCTGCGCCATCGTCTCCTCTGGGACGTA
>JAICUS010000658.1 GCA_025935735.1 Solirubrobacteraceae bacterium
ATGCGGTCGTTGATGATCATCGGTGTGGCGGCGCTGGCGCTTTGTGTCTCGGCGGCCGCTCTGGCAGGGACGCTGACGGCGACAACGACGGTCACCGGGACGGCCGGGATCTCGCTCAACCTGCCCGCCAACCCGTCCCTGTCGAGCACCCTTGACGGCTCCGACCAGACCGTCTCCTACAGCCCGCTGCTGGGGGTCGTGGATGCGCGCGGCTCCGGGGCGGGCTGGAACCTGCAGATCTCGGCGACCGACTTCTCCGACGGTGCCGGCCACAGCCTCGCCGCCGGGACGGTCACCGCGGCCGCCCAGGCCTGCCACTCCGGCTCTTCCTGCACCGCGGCGGTCAACAGCGGCATCAGCCTGCCGCTGACGATCGGCACCACCGCCGCCAAGTTCTTCAACGCCGCCGCCGCCAGCGGCCTGGGCAAGCTCGACATCACCCCCACGATCAACGTCTCGGTTCCCGGCAACGCCTACGCCGGCACCTACACCTCCACCGTCACCCTCGCCGCTGTCAGCGGCCCCTGACACTCGGCAGGAATCGGTCCGCCGGCGCAGGATGCAGCATCCGATGAAGTGGCTGCTCGTGCCTCTCGCCGCGCTGGCGCTCGTGCCGGGCGCCTCGGCAGCGGCCAGGTTCACGTTCTCGATCGACACGCCCAGCCCGGTCGCAGCGCCGGGCGTGACGCTGAACGGCGTCGACCAGACCTCGAGCTTCACGATGCAGTACACGGTCGGCTACACGGGCGGAGGCAACACCGCGGGCTGGAACGTGCAGGCCGCTGCGACGGCGCCCACCTCCGGGGCGAAGACCCTGCCGGCGCTGCAGGTGACGGGCGTCTCGGCGGCGCCGTGCACCGGTGGCGGCTGCACAGACCCGGTCAACAGCACCGCCACGCCGATCGCCCTGAGCGGCACGCCGATACGGATCTTCAACGCCGCCGTGAACACGGGCCAGGGGACGATCGTGCTGACGGCGACCTACCTGCTCACGTTCCCGGCGAACGCGCTTGCCGCGACCTACTCCTCGACCGTCACCGTCACCGCCAGCACCGGTCCCTAGCATCCACCTGATGCGCCGCCTCGCAATCCTCGTTCTCCTCGCATTCGCGATCGCGCCCGCTGCGCATGCGGCGGGCAAGAGCCCAGTCTTCGGGCTGCGCGCCGCCGGCAGCAACGCGCGCGGGTACTTCGTCTATCCGCTCGCGGCGGGCCGTTCGCGCTCCGGTGCGGTGATCGTCTCGAACGCCGGTACCGCGACCGGGACGGTCAAGCTCTTCACCGTCGACGCGACCACCGGCCACACGACGGGCACGGTCTACGAGACCGACAAGAAGCCGTCGCGGGTCGGCTCGTGGGTGAAGCTCTCGGCGAAGTCCCTGACGCTCACACCGGGCGAGCACAAGCGCGTTTCGTTCACGCTGCACGTCCCACGCGGGCAGAAGCCCGGCCAGTGGGTCGGCGGCATCGTCGCGGAGACCCTGCGCCGCACAGCAGGATCGAAGTCGAAACGGAAGGCGAGCGTCCAGATCCGCATCCGCGACCTGACGATCGTCGCGGTGCAGGCGAACGTGCCCGGCCCACAGGTCGTAGCGTTCGAGATCGGCGGTGCGACGAGCGGAGGCAAGCGCGGGTTCCAGCAAGTGGTCGTGCACTTCGCGAACACCGGCAACGTGCTGCTGAAGCCGGCCGGCAGCGTGACGATCTTCGATGCGGGCGGCCGGCGCGTCGAGACGATTCCCTTCACGATGGACACGTTCCTCCCGAAGACCGCGATCGACTACCCGATCCTGCTGAAGAAGGCGCTCGCGGCAGGCGACTACAGCGCGGCGGTCACGCTCAGCGCAAACAGGCGCACGTTCAGCGCGCGGCCGCCGTTCAGCGTCTCGAAGCAGAACGTGGCACAGGTCTTCACCTCCGCGAGCCCGACGCAGGCGCTCCCGGCCGCATCGACAGCGGCCGCGCCCTCGTCGACGCCGTGGGGGCTGATCGCCGCCGTTGCGGTGCTCGCCCTCACCCTCGCGCTGCTCGGGCTCTTCCAGCTTCGGCGGCGGCGCAAGAGCCCGCCGCAGCGACTGCGGGAGGCTCTGCAGGCCGCGCCGCCGGTGCTGGGCGCCGACGAGTCCGAGCCGGACCTCGAGCCGCCGCCCGCAGCGCCGCCCGCAGCGCAGCCGGTCTCCTGCGACCACTACTGGGAGGTCGCCTACGACCGCCCCCAGCTCAGCGACGACGGCGTCTGGCGCTTCCCGCACACGTGCCGCATCTGCGGGCTCCATCTGCTCGCGAGCGACGTCACGGACGCCAGCGCGCAAACCGGGCAAGCGCGCCCGGTCGGCTCACCCTAAAAGGTGGCACAGCACCGTGCGGAGCGGTGACGAGGGCACTGCGCGTCCGGTGATGGCTCGCGAGCGCGCTTTGGGAGAGGATGAGGGGCAGTGCTGCGGCGCGGGCTCATCGTCTCTCTGGCTGCTCTCGTGCTCGCGGCGCCCGCAGGTGCGGGCACGATCATCGTCAAGCTGCAGTTCGCGCCCGGGAAGCTCGCGCTTCGCGCGGCGCCGGCGACGCTGACGCCGGGCTCCACGATCCGGGTGCCGGTGACGATCGCCGACGGCCGCGGCAACGGCGCCGGCTGGACGCTCGCAATGCGCTCGGGCGCGCCCCGCGTCGTGTCGATCACCGCGGTATGCGCTGCGCGCTCCACCTGCACGCTTCCGAGGGCGGCCACAGGGCCTTCGGGATCCACGGTGCTGACGGCCGCGAAGGGGACCGGCATGGGGATCATGAATCTCGTCGTGACGCTCCAAGCGACGACCCGCACGGCCGTCTCCTTCAAGGTCTCGTAATCCGCTCGCTGTAGCCTGCGGCGCGACGTGAGCGTCGCGCCCAAACCCTGGCCCGACTGGGTCCGCCGGCACACGGCACTCGAGCTCCTCGGCCCGCCCGGTCTCTTCTTCGCGAAGCTCACGATCGCACTGTCGCTCGGCGCGATCCTCTACGTGGGCGCGTGGAACGCGGCGAAGTACCCGATCTCGCTCGGCTACGACGCGCAACCGAACATCTTCTACTCGCACTTCCTGCTCGACCAGCACCACAT
>JAICUS010000692.1 GCA_025935735.1 Solirubrobacteraceae bacterium
CGATCGCGATCGTCCAGCACGGCCAGGTCGAACACGTGCCCGAGCTCGTGCAGCAGCACTCCCCGCGCGCCCCGCAGCCGCGGCGCCAGATAGACGACCCGCGGCCGCTTCGTGTACACACACCCGGCGGCCCGCGGCACGTGCGGGCAGCCGGTGAGCCGCACGGTCACCCGGCCGCGCACCGTCGGCACGAGCGACGCGTCCGCCCACGCCTGCCAGCGCCCACGGAGATGCCGCCCGCGCGGCGCGACCAGGTGCCCGCCCCGCGCGCGGCCAGCGCCGCACCGCGCGCCCGCGACGCGAACGCGGGCGCCGCCCATCCCGCCGGCGCCCCGAGCCCCGCCAGCGCCACGACCGCAGCGACACGTCGAAGCACTCAAGGTACATACCACGGATGGGGCGCGCCCGAACAGGGCTAGCATGCGCCGTCGCGGGCGGTTAGCTCAGTTGGTCAGAGCGCCTGCCTTACAAGCAGGAGGTCGGCGGTTCGAGCCCGCCACCGCCCATCTTCTTCCGCCCGCGGATCGCCGCCAGGACGTCGCCGTAGCCGGAGGGATCGAGCACGGCATCGACGAGCCGTGGGCCGTCTGCGGCGGCCGCGCCGGCCAGGGCGGCGCCCAGCGCGGCGGGCGTGGTGACGCGCTCGGCGGGCACGCCCAGCCCGGCGGCCACCGCGGCGAAGTCGACGTCGCGATAGGTGACGGCACCCGGGCCGCCGTGCCCGCCGGGCCGCTGCTTGACGGCGATCAGGCTGAGCGCGGCATCGTCGAAGACGACGACCGTGACCGGCAGCGCCAGCCGCGCCAGGGTCTCGAGCTCGGCGACGCACATGCCCAGGCCGCCGTCGCCGGTGAGGCAGACGACGCGGCGGTCCGGCCGGACCAGCGCGGCGGCGATCGCCGCCGGGAGGGCGAAGCCCATCGTCGCCAGCCCGCTGGAGATGAGCACCTGCCCGGGCTCGGAGGCGTCCCAGCGGGCCATGGCCACGAGCATGTGGGCGCCGGAGTCGACCGTGGCGAGCGCCTGCGGTCCGAACGCCGCGCGCGCCGCGTCGACGACCGCGTGCGGCGTCAGGCCGCCGCCCGGGTCCGCGAGGCGCGCGAGCGCGTCCCGGCGGTACTCCTGCCCGGCGCGGGGCCAGCCATCCGCCCGGATCGACGGCGCCAGCGCGGCCACGAGCTCGGCGACGTCGCCGACCAGCTCGACGGCCACCGGCAGGTACGGCTCGGCGACCGGCCACGGCCCGGCGCTCACGACCGGCGCGGCGTACGGCCAGTCGGCCGGGATGAGCTCGACCGGGTCGACCCCGATCGCCAGCACCGCGTCGGCCGCCTCGAGCAGCGGCGCCTCGATGGTCGCGCCCGTGAGCAGCCCGGCCGCCTGGGGCGACGCCTCCGGCACGGCGCCCTTGGCCTTGTAGGTGGTCAGCACCGGCAGGCCGGTCGCGGCGACCAGCTCGCGCAGGGCATCCGTGGCGCCGCGCGCGCCCACCCCGACGAGCGCGAGCGGGCGCACCGCCCCGGCCAGCAGCGACGCGGCGGCGGACAGCTCGCGCGGGCCGGTGGCCGCCGGCGGGCCGCAGTCCGGGGCCACCCCGGCAGCCGTGGCGTCGGTCTCGACGACCACCGGGCCCCAGGGCGGCGTCGCCGCACAGGCCACGGCGCGCCCGGCCCCGCTCCCGTCGCCGAGGCGGACGAACGCCTTGGCGGCCGCCCCCAGCAGCCGGGACTGGTCGAGCCGCTGGTGCGAGATCCGCTCGCTCTGCGCGGCCGGAACGGCGTCGACGACCGCGAGCATCGGACAGCGATCGAGCCATCCGTGGGCGACGCCGGTGGCCAGGGCCGCCGCGCCCGGGCCGCGCGTCGCCACACAGGCGCCCGGCCGCCCGGTGAGCTCGCCGTGGACCGCGGCCATGATCGCCCCGGCCGTCTCGCCGTGGGTGAGCACGAACCGCAGGCCCGCCCGCTCGCAGGCCTCGACGAGGTCGAGGTTGGCCCCGCCGCCCGGCACGCCGAACAGGAACTCCGTTCCGGCCTGCGCGAGCGCGGCGGCCAGCGCCGCCGCGCTCCCGCCACGCGTGGTCACGCGCGGCGCAGGTCAGCGGCGGACGTGCATCGTGTAGCCCGACGCGGAGGCGTACTGCCCATTGGCGATCTCCACCCAGACGCGGTAGCTGCCGGAGTGGCGGATCAGCACCCGCTTGGAGTACGACGACGAGGTCGCGCTGTGGTGGTGCGTGATGCCGCCCGCGACGGTCCGCCAGTGGCCCTTGCTGAAGCGCTGGACGGCGAAGCGCGCGCTGTCATTGGCCGGCGTGACGGCGCCGTAGAACCGGATCACCTTGCCGCGGCGCGTGTGCGAGCGGCGCCTATGCTCGGTCACGCGGACCTTGGAGAACGCGACGTAGATCGGGCTGGCGATGTCCGGCCGGCTGGTCATCACGACGCGGAACTGGGTGTTGATCGGCAGCGACAGCAGCGGGAACGAGAAGACGCCCTGCGCGTTGGTCACCTGCGCGTTGGTCACGTTCGCGAACCCCTGCGTGTAGGGGAACGGGTTGCTCTGGAGGACGACCGCGCGCCCGGCGTTGCCGGTGCCGGAGAGGATGCCCTGGAGCGTCGTCGGCTTGCCGAAGGGCACCGGGTTCGGGGTGGCGATCAGCGAGACGCCGAGCGGCTGGCGCTTGGTCTTGAACGTCCGGTCCTTGCCCTTGACGACCAGCGAGCCGCGCTCGGCGACGAGCTTGTAGTGATACGTGGTGAACGGGGCCAGCCCGGCGACCGGGACCGCGACGGTCGTCTTCTTCGTGGCGGTCGTCGCCTGGGTGGCGGAGCCGTA
>JAICUS010000800.1 GCA_025935735.1 Solirubrobacteraceae bacterium
GACCTGCAGCGCCGGGTGCACGAGCAGACCGGTGACCTGGCCGCCGTGGTGCGGGCCGCGGTCGCCGTCACGGCCGGGACCGCGGTGCCGGCACCCGGCCGTTAAGGTCCCGTCATGTACAAGGCCACCGCGCGCGACGTTCTCCGCCGCGACCTGTTCGGTCCGGCACCGGATCCGCGTGACCGGCCGTACCGGTTCGTCATCCGGCTGGCGCTGATCGTCTTCGGCCTGTTCGGCTTCCGCTTCGACGTGCGCGGCTCCGAGCACGTGCCGGCCAGCGGCGGGGCGATCATCTGCAGCAACCACGTCAGCTTCTTCGACTTCACCTTCCTCGGCCTCGGCGCGCTGCCGCAGCACCGGCTGGTGCGGTTCATGGCGAAGTCGGCGGTGTTCGGCCACTGGTTCGCCGGGCCGTTCATGCGGGCGATGCGGCACATCCCGGTCGACCGCAAGGCCGGCGCCGCCGCGTTCGAGTCCGCCGTCCGGGGGCTCAAGGACGGCGAGGTGATCGGCGTCTTCCCCGAGGCGACGATCAGCCGCAGCTTCACCGTCAAGGACCTCAAGGCCGGCGCGGCCCGCATGGCGATCGACGCCGGCGTGCCGGTGATCCCGGCCGCGGTCTGGGGCGGCCAGCGGGTCGCCACCAAGGGCCACAAGGTGCAGTTCCGCCGGCACGTGCCGGTCACCGTGATCCTCGGCGAACCGCTGGTCGCCGAGCCGGGGGAGAAGGTGCAGTCGCTGCTGCGCCGCACCAAGGCCGCCATGGAGGCGCTGCTCGACGAGGCCCAGCGCAGCTACCCCGAGACCCCGGACGGGCCGGACGACCGCTGGTGGCTGCCGGCGCACCTGGGCGGCACGGCCCCGCGGCCGGAGGACGTCGCCGCGCACGACGCCGTCGACGCGGCCGGCAAGGGCGCCGAGAACCGCCGTCGCTAGCGCGGGGTCCCCACCCCCGGGCGGAACGGCGCGCCGTGGCCCGGGACCACCAGCGTCGCCAGCCCGAGCACCCGTTCGCGCTGCTGCTGCAGCAGGGTGCGGTCCGGGGCGAACGGGTCGTCGGCCGGCCCCTCCGCGGTCCACCACAGGTGGGTCAGCGCGACGACGTCCTCGGGCGTGCCGACCAGCGTGGTGACGTCCTGCGGGGTGTGCCCCGGCGTGGCCAGCAGCCGGATGCCCGGGCTGAGCGCGAACCCCTCGGCCTCGCGCAGGGTGAGCCGGTCGCCCTCGATCACCGACCGGAAGTCGTGCACCGGGACGACCGGGAACAGCGCGATGTTGACCGTGTGGTCGAGGTGGTGGTGGCTGACGACCACGTCGGTGACGTCCTCCGGCGCGACCCCGAGCGCGCGCAGCGGGCCGAGGATGAGCTCGCGGTCGGCCACCATGCCCGGATCGACCACGACCACCCGGTCGGCGTCGCGCACCACGCTCACCGTCCCGGCCACGTGCGGCATCCGGGCGTAGCCCTCCACCAGGACGTCGATGCGCGCCGTGCGCGCCAGGTCGCTCACCCGGCGGACGGTAGCGGGCCGGCGTCGTCCAGCGACACCGGGTCCACGACGGTGCCCACCGGCGTGCGCACCCACCACGCCCCGGACTCCCGCTTCTCCGCCCGCGTGGTGAACCGGTAGCGGTACAGCCGCACCCGCACCCACCGCGGCGGCGCCTCCGGCGGGAACGGCGAGCGGCGCAGCAGCCGCAGCGTGGCCCGGTCGCCCTCGAGCAGCCGCTGCAGGAACACCGGCAGCCAGCGCCCGCCGTAGCCGGGGTTCAGCCCGACGAACCACATCAGCCAGTCCAGCCGCAGGTGGTAGGGCGCGAACTGCGGGGGCCGGCGGTGCACGTCGCCGGGCTTGCCGCGGAACTCGTACTCCCGCCACACCGCGCCCGGCCCGGCGAGCAGGTCGGCGGTGCCCTCCACGACCGCCTCGTAGCGGATCCGGCTGACCGAGCCGAACGCGCCGTAGGTGTTGACCAGGTGCAGCGGGTCGAAGCTGGCGTTCATCAGCTGGCGGCGGGAGACCAGGTTGCGCGCCGGCCGCCAGGACATGGCCAGCAGCCCGGCCGAGACGACGGCGACTCCCACGGTGAACCACGGCGGCGAGGCCAGGCCCGCCGGCTGCGAGACCGGCAGCACCGCCGTCCACACCCGGTCGTCGACGACGGAGGTGGCCAGCACCAGCGTGAGCCAGTTCAGCCA
>JAICUS010000734.1 GCA_025935735.1 Solirubrobacteraceae bacterium
GACGAAGTGCCCGTGGTAGGGGAAGCGGTCGCCGCCGAAGACGGTGCGGTACCCCGTATGCGGCTCGTCCTCGACCAGGTAGAGCTGCAGCTCGTTGAGCTTCTCCAGGTTCCAGCCGAGCGCGCCGCGCGTGCCGTAGACCTCGAACGCCATCTGGCTCTCCGGGCCGACGATCGCCCGGCTGGCCTCGAACGTCCCGCGCACGCCGGAGGCGAACTCGCACAGCATCCCGGCGTAGTCCTCGTTGGTGACCGCGCCGACCGGATCGCCGGGCTTCCCGCGCCCGTAGTGCGAGCCGGCCGCGGCCGGGAGCGGGCGCTCGCGGATGAACGTCTCGGTCGTCCCGACCACCCGCGTCACCGGCCCGAGCAGCATCTGCGCGAGGTCAACTGAGTGGCTCATCAGGTCAGTGGTCACGCCGTGGCCGGCCTGGTCGAGGAGGAACCGCCAGGAGAGCACGCCGAGCGGGTCCGAGCCGTACATCGAGAAGAACCGCCCGCGGTAGTTGGTGATCTCCCCGAGGCGGCCGGAGGCGATCAGCTCGCGGGCGTAGCGCACGAGCGGCGCCCAGCGGTAGTTGTAACCCACGCCGCTGATGACCCGGCGGGCCGCCTTCTCGGCCCGCACGGTCTGCGCCGGCGTGCCGCCCACCGGCTTCTCGCAGAACACGTGCCTGCCCGCCGCGGCCGCCGCCTCGACGAGCTCGAGGTGGAGCATGTTCGGCGCGGCGACGTAGACCACGTCGACCGCGGGATCCTCGACGACCGCGCGCCAGTCGGCCGCCGCGCGGGCGAAGCCGAACGAGCCGACCGCCTCCTCGCGGCGCTGCGCCACCGTGTCGCCGCACGCCACCAACTCGGCGTCGAACGTGCGCTCCGGGAACAGCGTCGGGATCCGCAGCAGCGACCGGCTGTGGGCCTGGCCGAGCCAGCCGAAGCCGATCACGCCGACGCCGATGCGCCGGCGCGCCCGGCTCGCGCCCGCGGGGGCGCCGGTGGCCTGCGTCGCCGTCATCCCTCCCCCGGGAGCACGCGCTGCAGCTCGTGCTCGAGCGCCTCGAGCTCCGCGCCGCCCGACATCTGCTTGACCAGCTCGTCGCGGGTGATCTCCGACTTGCGCCAGTCGCCCATCAGCCGCCCGCGGTTGAGGATCACGAAGCGGTCGCCCACCGGGTAGGCGTGGTGCGGGTTGTGGGTGATGAAGATGACGCCGAGGCCGCGGTCGCGCGCCTGGGCGACGTAGCGCAGGACGACGCCGGACTGCTTGACGCCGAGCGCGCTGGTCGGCTCGTCGAGGATCAGCACCTTCGCGCCGAAGTACACGGCGCGGGCGATCGACACCGCCTGGCGCTCGCCGCCGGAGAGCGTGCCCACCGGCTGGTCGGGGTCGCGCACGTCGATGCCCATCTTGCGCAGCTCGCCGATCATCGTCTCCTGGGCCCCGCGCACGTCGACGCGCCGGAACGGGCCGGCGCCCTTCGTCGGCTCCGAGCCGAGGAAGAAGTTGCGCCAGATCGACATCAGCGGGACCGTGGCGAGGTCCTGGAACACGGTGGCGATGCCGCGCTCCTTCGCCGCCCGCGGCGAGGTGAACGTCGTCTGCTCGCCGTCGACCAGCAGCTCCCCCTCGTCGTGCTGGTGCACGCCCGAGAGGATCTTGATGAACGTCGACTTGCCGGCGCCGTTGTCGCCCAGCACGCACGTCACCTCGCCGGCGGCGACCGACACGCTGACGTCCTTGAGCGCGTTCACGTTGCCGAAGAACTTCGACACGTGGCGGACCTCGAGCAGCGGCGCGTCCTGCTGTGTCGTGGCGGTCATCGCCGTGCCCCCTCCGCGCGCGTGCGGATGTAGTTGTTGACCAGGACCGCGACCAGCAGGATCACGCCCAGGAAGAGGAAGCGCCAGTCGGTGTTCCAGTTGGAGAACTGGATGCCGATGAACGCCATGCCGATGATCGTGGCGCCCAGCGAGGCGCCGACGGCCGAGCCGAAGCCGCCGGTGAGCACGCAGCCGCCGACGACCGCGGCGATGATGAACTGGAACTCGTCGCCCACGCCCTGGCCGGCCTGGGTGGAGGCCAGCCGCAGCGCGATCATGACGCCCGTGAGCGCGCACACGAACGAGGTGGCCATGAACAGGCCGACCTTCACGCGCCACACCGGCACGCCGACGTTGCGGGCCGCGTTGGCGTCGCCGCCCACGCCGAAGATCCAGTTGCCCGTGCGCGTGCGCGCGAGCACCCAGGTGCCCAGCGCGGTCACGGCGATCCACCACAGCACGGTCACCCGGAAGTCGTGCGGGTGCCAGAAGCTGCCGCCGAAGATCTTGTTGGCGCTGTCGTAGCCCGCCGCGGTGTCGATGCCGCTGACCAGCACCTGGTTGGTGATGACCTTGGTGACGCCGAGGTTGACCCCCTGCAGGATGAAGAAGGTGGCCAGGGTGACGATGAAGCTGGGCAGCTTGGTGGCCATCACCACGTAGCCGTTGAGGAACCCGACGCCGGTGGCGGCGATCAGGGTCAGGACGATCGCGAGCCACACGTTCATCCCGACCTTGGTGGCGAGGATGCCCATCATCAGGCCGGCGGAGCCGGTCATGACGCCGGCCGACAGGTCGAAC
>JAICUS010000724.1 GCA_025935735.1 Solirubrobacteraceae bacterium
AGCGAGCCGAACATCGCCTGCATGTCGCCGCGTGTGGACTCCTGATCGCGCACGTTGGCCAGGATCAGCCGCCACGTGTCGGCCACCGGCGCGCCGCCGCGGTACATGAGCACGGGCGGGACGACGACGCCCTCCTGGAAGAGCTCGGTCGCCTCGCCGAAGAAGCTGCCCGGCACCGACCCGCCGACGTCGACCTGGTGGGCGCGGTTCGCGCACACGGCGACCAGCTCGCCGTCGGCGAACACCGGGGCCATCATCGTGAAGTCCGGCAGGTGGCTGCCGCCGCGGTACGGGTCGTTGCTGAGGATCACGTCGCCCGGCGCGAGCGTCGTGACGTCCAGCTCCTGCAGCGCCCACTCCACGGCGAACGGCATCGCCCCCAGGTGCAGCGGGTCGAACGCCGCCTGGGCCACCATCTCGCCCGCCGGGTCGAAGACCGCGCACGAGTAGTCGCGGCCCTCGTTGAAGATCGGCGAGTGCGAGGTTCGGCCCATGGCCAGGCCCATCTCCTCGGTCAACTTCACGAGCCCGCTGCGCAGGATCTCGAGCGTGATGAGGTCGACGCTCACCCGGCCTCCTCGATGACGATCGCCCCGCTCCTGTGGACGGTCGCGCGCTGGCCGGGATAGACCACGGTGGTGGAGTCGTCGGACTCGAAGATCGCCGGGCCGGCCACGCTGATGCCGGCGGCCAGCCGCGTGCGGTCAAAGACATCGACTCCGGTCGCCTCCGGCTCGCCGATGAGCCGGACGCGGCGGCGGTCGGTGCGCGCCGCCTCCGGGGTGTCGGCTCCGGCGTGGCTGAGCACCGGGCTCGGCCGCTCGACCGTGGCCGTGACCGAGATGCCGCGCAGCTCTACGAGGTCGCCCGGGCGGTCGTGGCCGTAGTTGAGCCGGTGCGCGCGGTCGAACGCGGCGCGCGCCTGCGCGAGACGCTCGGGCCGGGTGCGCGCGCCGGCCAGCGGGACCTGCAGCTCGTGGCGCTGTCCGACGTAGCGCAGCGCCAGCGCGCGGGCCACGCGGATGTCGTCGCGCGGGTTGGCGAACTCGGCCAGGGCCGTGGCCTCCGCGTCACGGAACGCGGCCTCGAGCGCGTCGAGGTCCAGCGTGCCGAGCTCGCCATAGAAGGTGCGGTGCACGTCGAAGCGCAGGTCGGCGCCGAGCATCCCGAGCGCGGAGAACACGCCGGCGAACGGCGGCACGATCACATCGCGCATGCCCAACTCGCGGGCGAGGCGGCCGGCGAACATCGCGCCCGCGCCGCCAAACGAGAACAGCGAGAACTCGCGCGGGTCGTCACCGCGCTCGACGGAGTTCTTGCGGATCTCGCCGGCCATGTTGGCGGTGGCGATCCGCAGCATCCCGTCGGCCACGTACTCCGGCGTCTGGCCGATACGGGCGGCGAGCCGGCCCATCGCCGCGTGGGCCAGGTCGGGCTCCAGCGTCATCGCCCCGCCGCCGAGCGGCCGGTCGCCGAAGTAGCCGAGCACGGCGAAGGCGTCCGTGATGGTCGCCTCCTCACCGCCGCGGCCGTAGCAAGCCGGGCCTGGGTCGGCGCCCGCGCTGCGCGGACCCACGCGCAGCAGTCCGCCCGCATCGATCCAGCCGACGCTGCCGCCGCCGGCTCCGATCGTGCCGACGTCGACCAGCGGCATCCGGAACGGGACGCCCCAACGGATGAGCCCCTCGGTGCGGAACCGGGGGGCGCCGTCGACGATCGCGCACACGTCGAAGCTCGTGCCGCCCATGTCGGCCGTGATCAGGTGCGAACGGCCGAGCGCGCGGCCCAGCGCGGCCGCGCCGACGACGCCGCCGGCCGGCCCGGAGTGCAGCGTGAACAGGGGGCGGCTCTCGGCGGCGGCGATCGACATCACGCCCGCGTTGGCCAGCATGACGAGCACGTCCGACGACACCCCGAAGTCGTCGAGTCCCGTCTCCAAGCGACGGAGATAGGTGCTCATCATCGGCTTGAGCATCGCGTCGAGCGCCACCGTGGACGTGCGCTCGTACTCGCGCACCTCCGGGTCGACCTCGCAGGAGAGCGAGACGAACAGGTCCGGCCGCGCCTCGGCGATGATCTCGCCCGCCCGCCGCTCGTGAGCGTCGTTGAGGAAGGCGTGCATGAAGCAGACGGCCACGGCCTCGATGCCCGCGAACTCCTCGCCCGTCACCAGGGCACGCAGCTGCGCCTCGTCGAGCGGCGTGACCACGCGGCCGTCGGCGCCGAGGCGTTCGCGCACCTCGAACCGGCGGCTGCGGGGGATCAGCGCGTCGGGCTTGCGCCAGTTGATGTCGTAGACCGGCAGTGGGCGGTCGCCGCGCATCAGCTCGAGCACGTCGCGGAAGCCCTCGGTGGTGATCAGCGCGGTTGGGGCGGTCGCGCCCTCGATCACCGCGTTCGTGGCCGCGGTGGTCCCGTGGACGAAGTCGCGCAGGCGGCGCGCCGGCTGCTCGCCCGCGCCGGCCAGCGCCTGGATCACGCCGCGAGAGCGGTCCTCGACGTCGGTCAGGACCTTGGACACCGTCAGCGCCCGGGTGCCGTCGTCGTAGTGGACCAGGTCGGTGAACGTCCCTCCGATGTCGACGGCGACCCGTGCCTGCGTCATGTCATTGGGGGGTCGACAGCAATCGCGCGAGCTCGGCGGCCGCGGCGGTGCCGTACAGGCGCAGGAA
>JAICUS010000795.1 GCA_025935735.1 Solirubrobacteraceae bacterium
AGATGCCGCAGGGATAGATCGAGATGCGCGGGTCGCTCAGCACCGTCCGGCCCAGGGCGGCCTTGCCCATGAGCATGATCTGGCCGATCGACGGCTGGCCGGCGTCGGTGCCGAACAGCGCGTTCTTGCCCTTGGCGCGGTAGACGGAGGTCTTCTCGAGCAGCTTCCAGCCGTCGAGGATCGGCTTCGGGTCGATGCGCGGGGCGCCGCGGCCGGCCGGCCGGATCTCGAAGCGCAGGTGCGGGGCGCGCCTGGTGATCTTGCCGATGCGCCCGATCGTCGTGCCGCCGATCAGCTGCGCGCCCTTGCGCAGGCGCTTGGCCACGAAGTCCTTGGGGTCCAGGCCGAGCGGCGCGCCGGCGGACGCGAGCTGCTGGCCGGCGCCGCCGCGCGTGCGGTTCGCCCTGCGGTCCGGGTGGGCGAACAGGCGGACCTTGGCCACCGGCGCCGGCGTGGCCGTCGCGGCGGGAGTGGGCGTGGCCGCCGGGTGCGCGGCGACGCGGCGCGCGTCGGCGCGGCTCGTCTTGGTCGCGGGGCCCTCGGGCTCCGGGTCGGCGATGCCGTGGCGGCGGCTGCGCGTGGCGGTGTTGCGCTTCGGCTTGGGCGCCGGGTAGGTCTTGGCGACGCTCTTGAGGTGCCCGTAGGTGTACGTGTTGCCGTAGACGTCCTGCAGCACCACGTAGCGGCCCAGGCGCTTGGAGTGCCCGATGCGCACGACCTTGGAGTCGTTGACCGCGACCACCGGCGCGCCCGCGTGGGCGAAGATGTCGATCCCCTTGCGCGCGGCGCTGGAGTTCACGACCACGGCGGCGTTGCTGCCGTGGCGGCGGCGGTCGGCCTTGGTCAGCGCGTCAGCGTAGGTGGCCCGCGCGCGGAGCGGGAAGCGGCCCTCGGTCAGGCCGGTCAGCGAGCTCACGAGGTCGCCCGGCATGCCGGCGACGACCTGGGCGCGCATGAGCACGGAGTCGACGTACCAGTCGGCGTGGTTGTAGGCGAAGATCGCCCGGCGGATGTCGGTGTCGCCGCCCGCGGCCTTGAGGTAGCGGGCCGCGCTGAAGATCGCGTCGACCGGGTTGAACGGGTCCTTGACGCCGTCGCGGTTGGCGTCCACGCCGTACTGCTTCCACGTGGCGGGCATGAACTGCATCCAGCCCAGGGCGCCGGCGGAGGAGACGTTGAGGTTGCGGCCGTAGTCGGTCTCGATCTCGTTGATCCCGGCCAGGACCTGCCACTTGATGCCGTACTGCATGCCCGCGGCCTGATAGATCGGGAGCAGGAACGGCGGGATGCGGAACTTGTCGATGAAGAA
Source organism: Solirubrobacteraceae bacterium (assembly GCA_025935735.1). Next base: position 1,310 of record JAICUS010000795.1, read on the forward strand.
GTCCGGCACGCCGACCTCGGCGGGCCCGGGCGTCGCGAGCGAGTAGCTCGGGTTGGTCGGCGCCGGCGTCCCGTTGGAGTTCGTGAGCTTCGGCACAGGCGCCTGGTAGGCCGTGATCTTCGTCGGCTGGGTCTTGACGCACCCTCGAGCTGAGCTTGAGGTGCAGGCTCGAGCCTGACCGGTCTTCGGGTGCGACTGGTTCGCCGGCCGGCTCGTCTTGCCGTGGCCGCCCTTCGGCGCCGTGGCGGTCGCCGTCGGGGTCGCGGTGCCGGTCGGCGTGCCCGTGGGCGCGGAGGTCGTCGTCTCGGTCGGCGCGGCCGGCGGCGGCGTCTGCGTGGGCGTCTCGGTCTGCGTCGGCGTCTGGGTCGGCGTATCCGTGGGCGCCTGCGTGGGCGTGCTCGTGGGCGTCTGGGTCGGCGCCTGCGTCGGCGTGTCCGTCGGGGTGCTCGTCGGCGCCTGGGTGGGCGCCTGCGTGGGAGTGGCCGTCTGGGTCGGCGTAGCCGTCGCGGCCACCGACGCGGTGGGCGTCGGCGTAGGATCGTCCGCGGGCGCGGGCGCGCCGAGAACGGCCGTGAATACGGCCGCGCTGGCAAGGGCAGTGGCGAGGATGCGACGGGTCACGTCCCTCCCGGTGTCGGCACCCGGGGGGGCCCTCTTGAGCCGTGGGGGTGGGGTTGTGACCCGATCGCACGCTAGCTCACCCTCGACCTGAGCCTGAGCTCTTGTGCCTGACGCTACTCTCCGGCCTGTGCAGGACGTCGCCACGCTCGACATCCGGCTCGCGACGCCCAACGACGCCGGCGCGCTGGCGGGGACGACCCGCCTGGGCTTCGAGTCCTATCGCGAGTGGGCGCCGCCCGGCTGGCGGCCGCCGCCGCGAGCGCTCGAGCTGCGGGCGATCCGCGAGCGGCTCAAGCAG
>JAICUS010000447.1 GCA_025935735.1 Solirubrobacteraceae bacterium
GCGACCACACCGACGCGGCGGCGAAGGTCAGGCTGGCGTAGCAGAGCGAGAGCAGCGCCAGCGCCTCGCCCGCGGTGGGCACGACGACGGCCAGGGCGATCAGCGCGGTCACCACCGGCAGCGCGAGCGCCGTGCCGGCCCGCGCGCCGGAGTCGTAGATGCTCGTGGCGAACGCGCGCTCGCGCACGGGAAACCACTCGGAGACGGCCTTGGCGGAGGCCGGATAGCCGCCGGCCTCGCCGGCGCCCAGCGCGAAGCGGAAGCCCAGCAGCGAGGCCACGCTCCCGACCAGCGCGGTCGCGGCCGTGAAGATCGACCACCACAGGCCGGCCACGGCGAACACGATCCGCGCGCCCAGCCGGTCCACCAGGTGGCCGACCGGCAGCTGGCAGATGGCGTAGCTGGCGAAGAACATCGCCAGCACGACGCCCTCGACCCCCGGCCCGATGCCCAGCTCGTCGCTCATCTTCGGCAGCGCGACGCTGAGGTTCGCGCGGTCGACGTAGTTGACGGTCAGGCCCGCGAAGCACAGGCCGACGATCATCCAGCGGACCCGCGAGCGCGGCTCGCGGCGCGTGGTGGTGGGCTCTTGTCCCGGCCGCGTGAAGCGCCCCTGCGTGGGCGTGGCGGGCGTCGACGAGCGTGTGGCCATGGGCCACCTGCCCCCTGTCGCTTACAGGGTTAAGTCGTTCTCGGACTCACACGTCGATAAGCACCTTGCCGACCGCGCCGCCCTGCACGGCGTCGTGCGCATCCGCCGCGCGCTCGAGCGGGAAGCGGTGCAGCGGCAGCGTCGTCAGCGCGCCCTCGCGCACCGCCTGGCTCACGTCGGCCACCGCCCGGCGCAGCGCGTCGCGGGGGATGGTGTAGATCAGGACGAAGCGCAGGACGACGTTGGGCCCCATCAGCGCGCGCACCGGCACGGCCACCGACTGGTCGGCGGTGGCGGCGTAGGTGACGATGTGCGTGGCGCCGACCGCCAGGTCGAGCTCGAGGTTGGCCTCGAGGTCGACCTCGACGACCCGGTCGACGCCGTCCGGCGCGAGCTCGCGGATGCGCGCGGCGGCGTCCGGCTCGCGGTAGTTGACCACGTGGTGCGCGCCCGCCGCGCTCGCCAGCCGGGCCTTCTCCTCGCTCGAGACGGTGGCGATCACGTTCTTCGCGCCGCCCCAGCGGGCGAGCTCGATCGCCGCGTGGCCGACCGCGCCGGCGCCGCCGGCCACGAGGACCGTCGCGCCGGTCAGCGCCCCGTCGGCGAACAGGCAGCGGTGCGCGGTCAGCGCCGGGATGCCGAAGCTCGCCCCGAGGTCGAACGCGGCGTCGCCCAGCGGCACCGCCTGCTCTGCGGGCAGCACCGTGTACTCGGCCGCCGTACCCCACTGGCGCTGCCAGGCGGCGAAGTACACCCACACACGCTCGCCGGCGCGGCCGGGGTCGACGCCGTCGCCGACCGCGTCGATCACGCCGGCGCCGTCCTGGTTCGGCACCTGGAACGGGAACTTCACCTCGTTGCCGCGCGCCTTCCAGTCGGTCGGATTGACGCCCGACACGTTCAGCGACACCCGCACCTCGCCCGGCCCGGGCTCGGGGATCTCCACCTTCTCGACGCGGATCTCTCCCGACTCGCCGTAGACGGCCGCGCGCATGCTCATTCGTCGAAGAACGGCTCGCCGGCGCGCGCGTAGCGGCGCGCCACGTCGAGGTTGAGCTCCACGCCGAGCCCCGGCGCCTCCGGGACGCGGATGCGGCCGCGGTCGATCACCGGGCCGTCCCAGCCGAGCGCCAGGTCCTCCCAGAACGGCACGCTCATCCCGTGCCACTCCAGGCAGAGGAAGTTCGGGATGGCCGCGGCGACGTGCACGGAGGCGATCGTGCCGATCGGCGAGGAGATGTTGTGCGGCGCCATCGCGACGTAGTGGGTGTCGGCGTAGTCGGCGATCCGCCGCGCCTCCAGCAGCCCGCCGGTCTTCTGCAGGTCGGGGGCGGCGATGGAGATCGCGCCCGTCTCGAACGCCTCGCGGAAGCCGTGGCGCATGTAGCCGTTCTCGCCGGTGGCGATCGGCGTGCTGGTCGAGCGCGTGACCCGGCGCAGCGCGTCGGCGTTCTCCGGCGGCACCGGGTCCTCCAGCCACATCAGCCCGAGCGGCTCGAGCTCGTGCGCCAGCCGCTGGGCGTCCGCCACCTGGTAGCGCCAGTGGCAGTCGAACGCCACGTCGACCTCGTCGCCCACCGCGTCGATCACCGCGGCCGCCAGCTCGACCATGTAGCGGACTTCTGCGCGCGTCAGCGTGCCCGAGGCGGTGTCCTTCATGTACGGCGTCGGCACGTCGAGGTCGAACTTCAGCGCGTCGAAGCCGAGGTCGGCGACCACCTGCCTGGCCCGCGCGGCGTACATCTCGGGCGTGAACACCTCGTCGGGCGCCTCCTTGGCGTACGCCCGGCCGTGCTCGGGCGCGCGCAGCGACCCGGCGGCGATCGCCTCCGGCGGCTCCTGCGCCCAGCGCGCCGGGCGCGGCACCATCGTCGCGTCCATCGAGTGCAGCGCCTCACCGGCGTGGCAGTCGGCATAGACGCGCACGCTGTCGCGGAAGCGCCCGCCCAGCAGCCGGTGGATCGGCACGCCATAGGCCTTGCCCACGAGGTCCCACAGCGCGGCCTCCATGCCGGAGATCGCGTTGTAGACGATCCCGGCCGACGACCCCGCGCCCGAAGCGCCCCAGCGCAGCTTGCTCCACAGCCGGTCGACGTCGCGCGGATCCTCGCCCACCAGCAGCGGCGCGAGGTCGCGCACGATCGCGGTGAGCCCGGGGGCGGTGAAGCACTCGCCGAGCCCGGACAAGCCGTCGTCGGAGTCGACGCGGACGAAGGTCCAGTCGTAGTTGGCCTCGACGACGGCGGTGTGGACGGCGGTGATTCGCATTGAGACGCATGCTTTCAAAGCGCACGTGGCGGGGACCCTTTCCCTATGGGAGCCGCCACTCACACATCCGACGTGCAGTCCCGCACGGTGCGCAAAGTGGCCGTGCGGCTCATCCCGGCACTGCTCGTCCTCTACATCATCGCCTACCTCGACCGGGTGAACGTGTCGTTCGCCCAGGACAAGCTGGAGAGTGATCTCGGCTTCTCCGGGGCGGTCTACGGCTTCGGCGCCGGCGTGTTCTTCCTCGGCTACTTCCTGCTCGAAGTGCCGTCGAACCTCGCGCTCCACCGGTTCGGCGCGCGCCGCTGGATGGCCCGGATCATGATCACCTGGGGGATCATCTCCGCGTGCATGACGCTGGTGACGGGGCCGGTCGGCTTCTACGTCGTGCGCTTCCTGCTCGGCGTGGCCGAGGCGGGCTTCTTCCCCGGCATGATCCTGTACCTGTCGTACTGGTTCCCGGCGCGCGAGCGGGCGAAGGCGGTCGGCTTCTTCATGTCGGCGATCGCCATCTCCTACGCCATCGGCGCGCCGATCTCCGGCGGGGTCATGTCCGTGCTGGGCGGCGTGTGGGGCCTGACCGACTGGCAGTGGCTGTTCGTCATCGAGGCGATCCCGGCGCTGATCGCCGGCGTGGCCGTGTGGCGCTGGCTGCCCGACGGCCCGGACCACGCGGGCTGGCTCCAGGACGACGAGCGCGGCTGGCTGGCCGCCCGCCTGGAGGGAGAGGAGGAGGTCCGCCTGCGCCACGAGCGCCACACGCTCGGCGAGGTGTTCAAGGACCGCCGCATCCTCGCGTTCGCGCTCCTGTACTTCACGATGGTCATCAACGTCTACGGCCTGTCGTTCTGGGTCGGCGAGATCGTCGACAAGGTCGGCGGGCTCAGCGACGTGGGCAAGGGCTTCGTCACCGCGATCCCGTACACCGTGGCGATCGTCGGCATGGTGGCGATCCCGCGCAGCTCGGACCGCACGGGCGAGCGCAAGCTGCACTGCGCCGTCTCCTTCGGGCTGGCCGCGATCGCCTTCGCGGTGAGCACGATCGTCTCGCCCGTGATGGCCATCGTCATGCTGGCCATCGGCCTGTTCTTCCTGCTCGGCGCGCACGCCGTGTTCTGGACGATGCCGGCCGCGCTGCTCAGCGGCGCCGCCGCGGCCGCGGGGATCGCCATGATCAACTCGATCGGCAACCTCGGCGGCTTCGCCGGGCCCTACCTGGTCGGGCTGATGAAGGACGCGACGGGCTCGACCGACGGCGGCCTGGTGGCGCTGGCGGTCATCCTGGCGTTCGGCGCCGTGCTGGCCACGCGCGTCACGCACGTGCGGGAGACCGAGGAGCCGCCGGAGCGGCGGACGGGGCGCTTCTCCCGCGAAGAAGCACCCCGGGAGGCCGTCACGGGTTCGTCGTCGACAATGTGAACGTCAGCGTCCGGCTGTAGGTCCCGGTCCGTAGTGCGTCGTTCGCGGCGATCGGCTGGGTGAACGTGATCGCCGACGTCGCGTGCGACACGGGCTGCGGCCAGCTGTCCGGCGCGATGTCCACCTGCAGCGGCTGCGGCAGCGTGAACGAGCCGTTGGCCAGGTGGCCCGGGTCAGACACGCTCAGCGCGGCGTTGCCGGCCGTGGACACCACGTCCGCGGTCGTCGGCGCCGTGTAGGTGCGCGCGACGCCCGGGGTGAACGCGCCGAACGTGGCCGGCGGGCCGAGCGTGAGCGCGAGCGTCGCCGGGACGGTGCCGCCGACCGTCGTGGCCGCCGCGTCGGCGTTGGCCGGCTCGCCCGGCGCGCACGCGGTCGTGGTGACTGTGTAGGCGTTGCCGGGGACGCAGCGCCAGAGGCTGGGGTTGATCTGGCTCGGCGGGCGGCGCAGCTGCGTCGCCTGCTCGTAGGCGTAGCCGAAGGCCAGCAGCTTCGCCTCGCTGTACGCGGTGCCGGTGAACGCGATGTTCTGCGGGTTGCGGCTGCTCGCGGTGTAGCCCGCGGGCACGCCGAGCTCCGGGTAGCCGGCCTGCGCGCCGACGGCCACCAGTCCGGTGCCGGTGCTCATGATCGCGTCGAGGTCGTCGGACGGGTCGGCGGTCCCGCGCGTGAGCGCGGTGTCGATCGCCTGCCGCGCCGCCTGGCGCCCGGTGTCGCGCGTGGCTTCGTAGGCGGCCTCCTGCACCGGGTCCGTGAGGTCGGTCGCCTCGGCCTGCAGCGCGCTCACCTGCCCGTACTTCAAAGCCTCCTGCGCGTCCGC
>JAICUS010000304.1 GCA_025935735.1 Solirubrobacteraceae bacterium
AAGTGGCCGGAGCCCTCGAACAGCTCCGTCTCCACCCGGCCGCCGGCGGCCGCGTAGCGCTCGAGCACCGCCCGGATCTGCGCCACCATCGGCTGCGGCGCGAACGCCTCCGGCCAGCTCGGCACCAGGCCCAGCGACCCCAGGGTGCCCATCTCCCACGGCGAGCCGTCGGCCACCACGATGTCGGCCGTGCCGTGCGTCCACAGCACCGGCGGCTTGGGCTCCAGCTCGACGATCGCGGCCCAGTTGCAGTACTTGGGCGAGAGCGCGTTCAGGATCCCCCGCGTCCCCGGCGCGACGCCCGGCCAGTGCTCCGACGGCACCGAGTCGCCCGGGTAGCCGTCGTCGCCGGTCACCGACTTGAGGATCTCGGCCAGCAGCATCTCCTCGCGCTCCGGCGGCTCGCGGTGGTCCGGGCGCCAGTAGGCGCTGTTCATCACGTTGCGGGGCGCCGTGTCGCCCTCGGCGCCGCGGTCGCCCGCGGCCAGCCGGGCGGTGAACTCCGGGTTGCCGGTGCCGCCGCCCGATCCGGCGAAGTCTGGGAAGTGCGGCGAGCCGTCGGCTCGGGTGGCGCCGTAGCCGTACGGGCCGACCGGGTCGATGAACGTCAGCGACGCCACGGGCCGCTCCAACGCGAACGCGGCGATCGCCGCCCCGCCGGTCGACCAACCGGCCAGGTGCGGCGGCGCCGACACGCCCAGCGCGTCCAGCAGCGAGGCGGTGTCGTCCGCCCACTCCCTCAGTCCGCGGGTGGCGTCGATGGGGACCTGCTCCGTGTCCCCGAACCCGCGCATGTCCGGCGCGAGCAGCCGGTAGCGCCCGGGCGCGCGGTCGAACAGGTGCTCATAGAAGCGGCCCGTGGACAGGTTGCCGTGGACGAGCACGACCGGCTCGCCGTCCTCGGGGCCCGACTCGACCAGGTGCATGCGCAAGCGTCCGGTTTCGATGTCGTGCGCGCGCATCCCGCGAGACTATCTCGCCATGGCTCCCCGCTCCCGCGTCCTGCTGTCGCACCCCACGGAGGCCGACGAGGAGGAGTTCCTGGCCCGCATGCGAGCCAGCCGAGCGCTCCACCGTCCCTGGCTGTATCCGCCGCTGACCCCCGCCGAGTACCGCCGCTACCTGAGCACGCTGGGCGGGCGCAAGGTCGGCGACCTCGGCCGCCGGCGCGACGACGGCGCGCTGGTCGGCTACGCCAACGTCGGCGAGATCATCCGCGGCTCGCTGCACGGCGCCTTCCGGCTACGGCGGCATCGCGGAGTTCGCCGGCCAGGGCTACATGACCGAGCTGCTGCGGCTCGTGCTGGGCGACGCGTTCACGCGCGTGCGGCTGCACCGCCTGGAGGCGAACATCCAGCCGGGCAACGCGGCGTCGAGCGCGAGGGTTTCTCCCCGCGCTACCTGAAGATCGCGGGGCGCTGGCGCGACCACGAGCGGTGGGCGATCCGCCGCGAGACCTGGCTCGGATAACGTTCCCGCCTGCAGTCGGTCACCGGAGGAGACAGGATGAGCGCAGCCAACGGAGCGGGTCAAGGTCATGGTGCGGCCGTCAAGCGGGTCGAGGACCCCCCGCTGCTGCGCGGCGCGCGCCCCTACACGGACGACCTGCGCGAGCCCGAGGCGCTGTACGCGGTGTTCGTGCGCTCCGGCTTCGCCCACGCGACGATCAACGGGATCGATACGTCCGCGGCCGCCGAGGCGCCCGGCGTGGTGGCCGTCTACACCGCGGCCGACCTCGACATGGACGCGCTGCCGCCGGCCGGCCCGCCGATCAAGACCCCCGAGGAGATGCGCCGGCCGATCCTCGCCTCCGACCGCGTGCGCTTCATCGGCGAGCCGGTGGCGATCGTGGTGGCCGAGACCCGCGCGCTGGCGGTCGACGCCTCCGAGCTGGTGGACGTCGACTACGAGCCGCTGGACGTCCTGGTCGACATGACCAAGGCGCTCGACGCCGACGCCCCGCAGCTCTACGACATCGGCAACCTGGCCGCCGACGGCCCTCCCGGCGAGGAGGCGCTGGCCGGCGCCGAGGTGACCGCCGGCGGGCGCTTCATCAACCAGCGGATCGCCGCCGTGCCGATGGAGCCGGGCGCGTCGATCGCCGCGCCGGACCCCGACACCGGCGGCTTCATCCTGTGGACGCCCAGCCAGGGCGCGCACCTCGTGCGCGACGGCATCGTGAAGAGCCTCGGCATGGAGGCCGACCAGCTGCGCGTCGTCTCGCCGGCCACCGGCGGCGGCTTCGGCGCGCGCATCCCCGCCTATCCGGAGCAGATCTCGATCGTCGCCGTCGCGCGCAAGCTCGGCCGGGCCGTGCGCTACGTGGAGACCCGCTCGGAGACGATGCTCGGCATGCAGCACGGCCGCGCGCAGGTGCAGGACGTGACCATCGGCGGCACCCGCGACGGCCGGATCACCGGGCTCAAGGTCGAAGTGATCGCCGACTGCGGCGCCTACCCCGCCGACGCGTCGCTGATGCCGATGCTCACCGGCCTGATGTCCTGCGGCGTCTACGAGATCCCGAAGGTCGACTTCCACTTCGTGTGCGTGGTGACCAACACGACGCCGATCGGCGCCTACCGCGGCGCCGGGCGCCCGGAGGCCACGGCGCTGGTGGAGCGCGCCGTGGACCTGTTCGCCAGCGAGATCGGCATGGACCCGGCCGAGGTGCGCCGGCGCAACTTCGTGCGCGAGTTCCCGCACCAGACGGTCACCGGCGCCAACTACGACTCCGGCGAGTACCAGGCCGCGCTGGACAAGGTGCTGGCCACCGCCGGCTACGAGCAGCTGCGGGCCGACCAGGCGGCGCGGCGCGAGAGCGGCGACAGCGTCCAGCTCGGCATCGGGCTGTGCAGCTACGTCGAGTGGACGGGCTTCGGCGGCGACTTCGGGACGTGCACGGTCGAGGACGACGGCACGGTCACCGTGCTCAGCGGCACCTCCGCGCACGGCCAGGGCCACGAGACCGCGTACGCGCAGATCGTCTCCGGGCTGCTGGGCGTGCCGGTCGACGACGTCCGGGTCATCCAGTCCGACACGGCCAAGGTGGCCCGCGGCATGGGCACGGCCGGCTCGCGCTCGCTGCAGATCGGCGGCACGGCGATCCAGAACGCGACCAACGAGGTGCTCGACAAGGCGCGCCGGCTGGCCGCGCACCTGCTGGAGGCCGACGCCGGCGACATCCAGGTCATCCCCGGCGAGGGGCTCGGAGTGGCGGGCGCGCCCGCCTCGGCGATCCCGTGGGCGGAGCTCGCCCAGGCGGCCGCCGACCCGGCCCGCCGGCCCGCCGACATGGAGGAGGGGCTCTCGGCCGAGAACGACTGGGAGACGCCCGACGCGACCTACCCGTTCGGCACCCACCTCGCCGTGGTCGAGGTCGACGTGGAGACCGGCTCCACCAAGCTCGTCCGCCACGTCACCGTCGACGACGCCGGCCGGGTCCACAACCCGCTGCTGATCGAGGGCCAGGTCCACGGCGGCATCGCCCAGGGCGTCGCCCAGGCGATGTACGAGGAGATCGCGTTCGACGAGGACGGCAACTGCGTGACCGGCTCGCTGGCCTCCTACGCGATGCCGAGCGCGTCCGACCTGCCGAGCTTCGAGACCGAGCGCACCCAGACGCCGACCGACCGCAACCCGCTCGGGGCCAAGGGGATCGGCGAGGCGGGGGCGATCGGCGCGACCCCGGCCGTGTGGAACGCGGTCATCGACGCCGTCTCCCACCTCGGCGTCACCAACGTCGACATGCCGACCACGCCCCAGCGGGTGTGGGAGGCGATCAACGCCGCGAAGACCGGCGCGGCGGCGTAGCGCCGCGGCCGGCTAACGGCGGCAGGCGAGGGAGGCGGCGGACCGGCCGCCTCCCGGCTGGCTACCGCTGCTCGCGCTCGGCCCAGCCGGACCAGAGCGGTGACGGCGCCGCCGGCGCGTTCGGCCGCGACGCGGGCGGCGCCGGGGCGGGGCGCTGGGGCGCCTGGACCCGGGGCCGCGGCGGGGCGGGCGCGGGCGGGGCCGGAGCCTCGTCGTCGCGGCGCTGCCAGCCGTCGATGAGGACGAACACGACGCCGCCCACCACGGCGGCGAGGAGGATCGAGGCGGCGACGGTCATACGCCTTTCAGCGTAGCCGCGAACCTAAAGAGACCTGTCCCCACCACCTCCACGAAACCTAAGGGGGACAGTCCCCGGGGTGGGATCCGCGCCGCGGACGTGGGCCGCCGCCGGGCTTCTCCCGGCGGCGGGCCAACGTAACGGACGGATAAAGGGGACTGTCCCGTTTAGGCGGCGGCGAGGCCGGCGAGGCCCTGGGGCAGGCCGGTCACGGCGCCCAGCCCCTCGAGGCTGCCGTCGCCGTTGATGCGGTACTCGGTCACCGAGCCGGCGATCGGGTTGATCGCGTAGAGGTAGCCCCCGGCGATCGCCAGGTCGTTCGGGCGCGGGGAGGAGGCGGTGCGGCCGTCCTCGGTGATGCGCGTCAGCGAGCCGTCATGGCCGATGGCGAACCCGGTGATGCTGCCGGTGGCGGCGTTGCCGGTGTAGGCGAAGCGGCTGTCCGGCGTGACCGCGACCCAGCAGGCCGCGCCCTGGAGCGTCTGCACGGAGGCGCTGATCACGTGCAGCGCGCCGTCATAGCCCACGCGGTAGGACGAGGCGGTCGAGTTGGCGGCCTCGGAGACGATGGCGTCGCCGCGGCCGTCGAACGCGAAGCCGAACGGGACCGGGCCGCTGGACGGCGTGACGGTCGGGTCGCCCGGCAGGCCGCGGCGCAGCGGGAACGTCTCGATCTGGCTCGGCGCCTTCTCGGTCACCACGAGCGAGCGGCCGTCGGGCGAGACGCCGACCTGGGCGGCGCCGGCGTTCAGCGTCGACAGCGGCTCGCGGCCGCCGAAGCGCGGGGTCAGCGTGCCGTCGCCGCCCAGCCGGAACGCGGCCACGTTGGAGACGCCGCCGGCGTTGAGGACGTAGGCGTCGCGGCCGTGGATCGTGAGCGAGACGGGGAACGTGCCGCGGGAGGGGACGCGCCCGACGAGCGACAGCCCGCTGCGCGTGACGCGGAAGGAGGCGATGTCGTTGGAGCCGGCGTCGACGGCCAGCAGCGTGCGGCCGTCGGCGCTCAGCGCCACCGCGCCCTGCGAGCCGAGGCCGGCGCTCGTGCCGGTCCCGCCGGTGGGGTAGCTGCCCGCGGGCGTCAGCCGGCCGTCGTCGCCGCGAGCCAGCACCTGCACGACGTTGCCGGCCGCGGCGTTGGTCTGGGTGTAGACCGCCTGCGTGGGCAGTCCACGGGCCTGGGCGCCGCTCGCGAACAGCAGGGCGGCGCCTACGGCAAGGGGTCCGGCGGCGGCGAAGAAGCGCATGGGGCAAACCTCCAGGGGGAGAGGGGATGGAGTCGTTGGGCGCTTCAGTCACGCTCGCGCGCCGGGCGTTACACCGGTAGGTTCCGCGCATGCCCCAGGTCCATCCGGCGCTGTCCGACGCGGAGCTGCTCCAGCGGCTGCGCGCCGGCGACGAGGCCGCGTTCATGGACCTCGTGGACCGCTACGGCCCGCTGATGCTGCGCATCGCGCTCATGCACGTCAGCAGCCGCGCCGTGGCCGAGGAGGTCGTCCAGGACTCCTGGCTGGGCGTGCTGAAGGGGCTCGACCGCTTCGAGGGCCGCTCGTCGCTGAAGACCTGGATCACGCGCATCGTGGCCAACCAGGCCCGCACCCGCGGCGAGCGCGAGCGGCGCAGCGTGCCGGTGTCCGCGCTCGCCCCCGACGACGAGGAGCCGGCGGTCGACCCCTCGCGGTTCCGGCCGTTCGACGACCCGCGCTACCCCGGGGGCTGGAGCCAGCCCCCGGACAGCTGGCCGGAGGAGCGCCTGCTGGCCGGCGAGACGCTCGCGCTCGTCCGCGACGCGATCGCGCAGCTGCCGCCCCGCCAGCAGGAGGTCATCCTGCTGCGCGACGTCGAGGGCTGGGAGCCCGAGGAGGTCAGCGACGCGCTCGGCCTCTCCGCGGGCAACCAGCGCGTGCTGCTGCACCGGGCGCGCTCGAAGGTCCGCAACCGGCTCGAGGACTACCTGGAGGCGGCGGCGTGAGCTTCCCGATCATCCCCGGCGGCATCTCGTGCCGCGAGGTGGTGGAGATCGTCACCGACTACCTGGACGGCGCGCTCCCCCCCGAGGACCGCGACCGCATGGACGCGCACCTCGAGGCCTGCCCGCCGTGCGTGCTCTACGTCGAGCAGATCCGCACCACGCGGCGGCTCGCCGCCCAGGCGGAGGCCGAGCTCGAGCAGCGCCCCGACCGCGAGGCGCTGCTGGCCGCGTTCCGCGACTTCCGCCGCGCGACGGATCCGTAGTCACTACGGATACAGGATCCGGACGAACGACCGATGTCAAGGCCGGCCGGGGCGGGTCGATCACCCCGGGCATGCCGGCCACCCCGCCCAAGCCCCGCCTGGCCCATCTCGCCGCGCTGATGGGCGCGGGCGCGACCGCCGCGACGGTCGCCCGAGTGGCCACGCGCCGCGCGCCCCAGACGCCCGCGGCGTTCGCCAGCGACGCCGCGTTCGTCGCGCTGATCGAGTCGGCCGCCGCCGCCGCGGCGGCCGCCCCGAGCATCGAGGACGCGCTGGGCGCCTGCGTCGAGCACGTCTGCCGCTGGACCGGCTGGCCCGTCGGCCACGTCTACCTGTGCGGCTCCGACGCGCACGACGCGCTGCAACCGTCGGCGATCTGGCACACGGGCCACCCGACGCGCTTCGACGCCTTCCGCGAGGCCACCGCGCGCACGCCGCTGGCGGCCGGGATCGGCCTGCCGGGCCGGGTCGCCGCCACCGGCCGGCCCGCCTGGATCGTCGACGTCACCTGCGACGCCAACTTCCCTCGCGCCGGCACGGCCGGCGAGGTCGGGCTGCGCGGCGCGTTCTCGTTCCCGGTTCCCGTGGGCGACCGCACCTTCGCGGTCGTCGAGTGCTTCTCGCTGCAGGCCGTCACGCCCGACGACCGCCTGCTGGAGGTCACCGCGCACATCGGCCGCCAGCTCGGGCGCCTCGTCGAGGCCGCGCAGATGGCCGAGGCCCTGCGCGAGTCCGAGAACCGCTTCCGCTCGGTGGCCGAGTCGGCCAACGACGCGATCATCGCCGCCGACCAGAACGGCGACATCATCTCCTGGAACCGCGGCGCGGAGCTGATGTTCGGCTACCTGGAGTCCGAGGTGTCCGGGCGCCCGCTGTCGATCCTGATGCCCGAGCGCTTCCGCCCGATGCACGACGCGGGCATCAA
>JAICUS010000180.1 GCA_025935735.1 Solirubrobacteraceae bacterium
ACTATTCCGGTTGAGTCAGTTTAGGCACCTATAGCGCGCATAGACTCACACACGCGAAAGAGGTGCATCAGGATTGTGTGAGGTCCTGCTCGCTCCTCGCGCAGGAGAACAGCGAACGCACACACTCGACCTTCGCGACCGCGGCGAAGGGACCGCTTCCCTACCCAGCAGCAGTTCGCCGGCCCCGGCATGGCGCCTCAACGAGAACCGTCGAGGAACTCGAGCAACAGCGCCCGGAACGCCTCCGGCGTCTCCAGCGGCGCGAGGTGGCCCGCGCCGGGGATGAACTCGCAGCGCGCGTGGGGCAGGTGGCCGGCGAGCACGTGGACGCCCTCCTGCATGTCGGGCATGTCGCGCTCGCCGGCGGCGAGCAGGACCGGCATGCCCACCCGTGCCGGCCAGTCGGGGTCCTCCTCGACCGGGTCGGGCGCCTCCTCGGGCTCCTCGGCCGCGAGCTGGACCTCTATCCCGTGACGGTACATCGCCGCGACCCGCGAGCGCAGCTCCGGCGGGGAGTCGCGCAGCGTCCAGGCGTCGACCACCGCGTCCACGGCGGCGTCGACGTCGCCGCGCTCGAGCGCCGCCTCCTCGGCCGCCCAGACCGCGGTCAGGCGCTCGGACTGCTCGACCTCCTCGACCGGGGCGGAGACCAGCGCGAGCGCGCGCACCCGCGCCGGCGCGGTGACGGCGACCCGCAGCGCGACCGCCGCGCCGAACGAGTTGCCCACCAGCGCCGCGTCGCCGACGCCGAGCTCGTTGAGCGCCATCAGCACGTCGTTCCAGGGCGCCTGCGGCCCCGGGGCGACCGGCGCGTCGCCGAACCCCGGGAGGTCGAAGGCGAGCGCGCGGAACCCGGCGTCCGCGAGCGGCGAAAGGTGCGCGGCCCACATCGAGCGGTCGGCGATGCCCGCGTGCAGCAGGACCACGGCCGGCCCGGATCCCGCCTCGTCGAAGGGAAGCATGTGGGCAACCCTAAGGGCAGACTTCCGGGAGAACCCAAAACTTAGGCAGGATCACCGATTGTCACCGGGGTGCGGGGCGGAGAGAGTCGTCCGCCATGCCCACTCTCACCTTCCTCTCCCGTCCTCTGGCCGCCGGCGCCGTCGTCCTCGGCCTCGTCGTCGCCGGCTGCGGCGGCGGCGGCGCGGACAAGAACGACTACGTCAAGCACGTCAACCAGGCGATCGCCTCGCTGCAGAAGTCGCTCACCGACGTGGGCGGCGCGGTCAACGCGTCCAGCAGCGGCGACGTCGGCGCGGCCGCGGCCGTGCTCGAGCGCGGCGGCAAGGCGATGGACAAGGCCGCCTCGGATTTCGAGGGCCTCAAGCCGCCGTCGGACGCCAAGGACGCCAACGCCAAGATCGCCGACGGCCTGCACCAGCTCGCCGGCTCGTTCCGCGACATGGCCAAGCAGGCCCGCGCCAAGGACGTGCAGGCGCTGGCCAAGAGCCTCGGCGCGTTCCAGACGAGCACCGGCGCGCAGGAGCTCCAGCAGGCCCAGGACGAGCTGACGAAGGCGGGCTACAAGATCGCCAACGGCTAACGGGCGACCGTCAGCGCGTCCCGCGTGCCGTAGCGGCCGGAGCGGAACGTCAGCGTCAGCCGCAGGTCGCTGGCGCCCGGCTTCACCGGCACGCTCACGCGGGTGGCCGCGCGGGTGACCCGGGCGCGGGTCGTGGTGAGGCCCGCGCCCGCGACGGTGAGCCGGCACGGAACCACGGCGGCGACGGTCAGCGTGACCCCCGTCGCCTTGCGGTCGAGCTTCGCCGGCGCCGCGATGCTGAGCGGCGCCGGCGTGACCGGCGCGACGGTCACGCGCACGCGGGCCGTCGCGCGCCGGCCGGCGGCGTCGGTGGCCACGAGCCGGACGGTGTGGCGGCCCGGCGCGATCTCGACGGTCCCGCGCGGGCCGTCGGCGGCGTCGTGGCCGTCGACCGTCCAGCGCAGGGCGTGCCCCTCCAGCGGCGCGAAGCCGTCGTCGTAGGCGCTGCCGGCCAGCCGCAGCGGCGAGCCGGCGAGCAGCTTGGTGCCCGGCAGGTCGAGCCGCACGTCCGGCGCGTGCCCGCGCGCGCGGAACGGCTTGGAGGTCGCGCTCGCCTGGTCGAACCCGTCGCTCACCCGCACGCGCACCTGGGCGTTGCCGGAGCGCCCGAACAGCGCGCGCGGGAGCTTGACGCGGCCGCTGCTCGGCCCCGTCCACACCGTGCGGAAGCTGCGGCCGCCGTCGGCCGAGTAGTCGACGCTCGCCAGCAGCGTGTCGCCGTCGGCGTCGCGCGCCTTCCAGGCGACCCGGCCCGGCTTGGCCGTGGTCAGCCGGACCGACGGCGCGTGCGCGCTGCGGGTCCGCGTGACCCGGTCGGAGCCGTGCTGCACGATCAGGTCCGCCACCGCGCTCGGCACACGCGTGGCCGACCCGCCGCGCAGCGGCACGATCCCGTCGAGCACCAGCAGGTCCGTCGGCTTGTCGCCCTCCACCTGGGTCCGGTCGGCCCGCAGCGCGGCCGTGCCGAGCGTGCGGCCGGTGCGGGAGCGCACGACGGCGCGGTAGCCCGACTTGTCGGAAGGCGGGACGAACGCCACCGCCGGGCGCACGCTCCAGATCACCAGCGGCCCATCGGCCACCGCGAACGCCACGACGCGCAGCCCGGCCACCGGGCTGCCGGCGGCGCTGCGCGCGTGCGCCCGTGAATAGGTGCGCAGCGCGGCGACCTCGTCGTCCCAGCCGGAGGCCGAGATCCACCCGCCGCCGCACATGTAGTCGTCGCCGCCGCTGAACGCGCGGTACCCCGGCCGGATGTCGAACCCGACGCCGCCGAGCCCATCGCAGCTCGGGGCGGCACGCCCGATCCCGTGGCCGAGCGCGCGCGCCGCGCCGCCCGGGCTCGTGACCGCGGTCGGGAGCGCCGACGCGTTCAGCGCGCCGTGGCTGACGTCGCCCAGCGCGCCCGTCCCGTCCACGCCGACCACCTGGTCCGGGCAGGGCGACGGCGCGCCGATGTCCTTGCAGGTCTGCGCCGTGAGCGTCACGTCGGTCAGCTGCGCCAGCGCCACCGCGGAGCGCGCGGCGGCGTCGAGCGGCTGCGTGCACGCCGCGCCGAACGGGCAGTGGGCGACGAGGTCGGCGAGCGTGCCCGCGCGGGCGATCCGGGAGGCGTCGAGCGTGGCCGAGTAGCGCGCGGGGTCGATCTGGAAGGCGCCGTCGGCGAGCGGCTGCAGCAGCTTCGGCAGCGCGAACGCCGCGCCCGGCTTCGGGGGCGCCTTGCCCGCGGTCAGCGCGACGGCCTGCACGCGCTCGGTGCCGGTGGAGGCGAACTTCACCGCGCGCAGCCGGAACGCGCACTCGCCGCACGGGCCGAGCACCGCGCCCGCGGGCACGAGCTGGCCGCGCAGCGAGACCGTCCCCGCCGTCCACTCGTCGGGCAGCGTGAACGTGTAGCCCTCGCTCGCGTCGGAGCGCTCCGCGGTCGTCGGCGCCGCCGCGCCCGGGCCGAGCGTCCGCGCCCCCCCGTCCGGCGAGAGCGGCGAGCCGGGCAGCGGATGTCCGCGCGTTCCGTATCCGTACAGCGCCGCGCCGACGAGCTTCGCCGTGCTCGCCGCGTGGGCGTACAGGCGCACGACGGTGGTCCGGTGGGCGACCAGCTTCACGCCCGCGTAGCGGCCCTCGGGGGCGAGCTTGCCCTGGACGCCCTGGGTGACCTCGAGCCCGGTGGCGTGCAGCTCGGGATGCGCGACCGGCGCCGCGCAGCACGCCTGCAGCTGCGCGCGCGCGGACGCGGGCAGCGCGAGCAGCGCCGCCGCGGCGAGCGCGATGAGAACGCGGCGCGGGATCTCTCATCAACGCGAACGCGCCACGGAAGTTCCGGCGGTGTCCCCACGCGGACCTTCCGCTGTCGCCCCGGCACTGGTACCTTCGCTCGCGAAGGGCGGGATTTCCGGAATGGAAACTGCGGGGGTGCAGGGTGAGGACGAGAGGACTCGCGGCGCTGCTGTGCGCCGCGGCGATGCTGGCGCTGGCCGCGCCGGCGCGGGCGCTCGACGACGGCCAGGCGCTGACGCCGCCGATGGGCTTCAACGACTGGAACGCGTTCGGCTGCAACGTGTCCGAGCAGCTGATCAAGGACACGGCGCTGGCAATGCACACCAACGGCATGCAGGACGCCGGCTACCAGTACGTCAACATCGACGACTGCTGGCTGGAGAAGACCCGCAGCGCCGACGGCCACCTCGTCCCCGACCCGGTCAAGTTCCCCGACGGCATCAAGGGCACGGCCGACTACGTCCACTCGCTCGGCCTCAAGCTCGGCATCTACGAGGACGCCGGCACGATGACCTGCGCCGGCTACCCCGGCAGCTACGGCCACGAGATGACCGACGCGCAAGACTTCGCCGACTGGGGCGTCGACTACCTCAAGTACGACAACTGCAACCAGGTGCCGGGGACGGCGGACACCCAGCAGGAGTACATCGACCGCTACAGCCGGATGCGCGACGCGCTCAAAGCCACGGGGCGCGCCATCGTCTACAGCCTGTGCGAGTGGGGCGTGCAGAACCCGTGGGAGTGGGCCGCGAGCGTCGGCCACCTGTGGCGCACCACCGGCGACATCTCCGACAACTACGCGAGCATGGAGTCGCGGTTCGAGCTCAACGCGCCGCTGACCGCCGCCGCCGGCCCGGGCCACTGGAACGACCCGGACATGCTCGAGGTGGGCAACGGCGGGATGACCGACACCGAGTACCGCAGCCACTTCTCGCTGTGGGCGATCATGGCCGCGCCGCTGCTGGCCGGCACCGATCTGCGCAACCCGTCGCAGGCCACGCTGGACATCCTCGAGAACAAGGACGTGATCGCGGTCGACCAGGACCCGCTGGGCAAGCAGGCCTCGGTCATCTCCAGCGCCGGCGGGCACTGGGTCCTGGCCAAGCCGCTGGCCGACGGCGACGTGGCGGTCGCGCTGTTCAACGCGACGGCGAGCGCCGCGCCGATCTCCACCAGCGCCTCCGCCGCGGGCCTCTCCTCCGCCTCCGGCTACGCGCTGCACGACCTGTGGTCGAAGAACGTCACCGGCACGACCGGGACGATCGCCGCCAACGTGCCGGCGCACGGCACGGTGATCTACCGCGTGGCCGCCGACCCGAACTGGGCGAGCTACCCGCCGGCCACGATGGTCTCAGCCACAGTCGACGCGCCGGCGTCCGGCGCCAACGGCGACTACGTCGTGCCGGGCAAGCCGTTCACGGTCACCGGCTCGGTGTCCAACTACGGCGGCGTGGCCGGCGCGGGCGCGACGCTCCAGCTGACCGGGCCGACCTCCTATGACGGCATCCCCTACGAGGCCGAGGCCACGAGCAGCACGATCAACGGCGGCGCCCGCCGGTCCTCCTGCGGCGGCTGCTCCGGCGGCCAGAAGGTCGGCTTCATCGGCAACGGCGCCGCGAACTGGGTGCGGCTGAACGGCGTGAGCGCGCCGGCCGCCGGGACCTACGACCTGACGATCTACGCCGCGGTGTCGGGCACGCGCTCGCTCTGGCTGAGCGTCAACGACGGGCCGGGACAGGAGATCCCGTTCAGTGGCGGGAGCTTCAACTCGCCGGTGCCGGTCACGGTGCACGTGCCGCTCGTCGCCGGCGCGAACACGCTGCGCTTCTACAACGACACGGCCTACGGGCCGGACCTCGACCGGGTCGTGCTCGGTGGCGGCGCCAACCCCGCCGGCTGGACGATCGCGCCGAGCGACCCGGTGACCGCGCCGCAGCTCGGCGCCGGGCAGACGCTCAGCGTCGAGTGGACGGTCACTCCGCCCAAGGACGCCGGCCCGGGCACCTACCACCTGGAGGTGGACGGCAGCCTGGGCGGCCAGGCGTTCACCGTGCCGGTCACGGTGACCGTCCCAGCCGCGCAGATGCAGACCGGCTACCTGTCCGACCAGCAGTGGCTGGAGGCGACGAACTTCTGGGGCCCGGTGGAGCGCGACCTGTCCAACGGCGAGCAGGCCGCGGGCGACGGGCACACGCTGACCATCGGCGGCCGGACGTACGCCAAGGGGCTTGGCGTGCACGCCTACTCCGACCTGCTCTTCTACAACGGCGAGCACTGCAGCTCGCTCACGTCGGACGTCGGCGTCGACGACGAGAAGACCGGCGGCGGCAAGGTCGTCTTCCAGGTCTGGGCGGACGGCCGCGAGCTGGCCGACAGCGGCCCGGTCACCTGGCAGGACGGCCCGAAGACGCTGACCGCGAACATCGGCAACACCGAGTTCGTGCACCTGATCGTCACCAATTCCGATGACGGTCCCGACAACGATCACGCCGACTGGGCCGGCCTGCAGGTGACCTGCGGCGGCTCGACCTCGGTCACCGCGCCGGTCGTCGGCGGGACGGTGCCGGCGACGCTCTCGCTCACGCTCGGCGCGCCGGCCTCGTTCGGCGCGTTCACGCCGGGCGTGGACCACACGTACTCGGCGTCCACCACCGCCACGGTCACGTCGACCGCGGGCGACGCCACGCTGACCGTGAGCGACCCGGACACCGCACATCCGGGCCACCTGGTCAACGGGGCGTACGCCCTGCCGCAGCCGCTGCAGGCGCGCGGCCTGAAGTCCGACACCACCGGTACGGCCTTCAACCCGATCGGGTCGTCGCTGAACCTGCTCAGCTGGAGCGCGCCGGTGTCCAACGACGCGGTGACGATCGAGTTCCGGCAGGCGATAGCCGCGGACGACGCGCTGCGCACCGGGTCCTACACCAAGACGCTCACCTACACGCTGTCGACGACGACCCCGTAACGTCGCCCGAGGTCCGAGCTTGCGAGGACGGAGGGCGAAACCTAACTCACGCGGACGGCGAGCGCCTCGCCCAGCTTGTCGAGGAGCTCGCCGGTGCCGTGCTCGCGCTGCGCGGCGGTCTCCAGGCCGTCGAGGAACGCGCCGTGCTCGGTCAGCGTCAGCCGCGTGCCGTCGCCCTCGGCGGCGAACTCGATGGTGGCCAGCGAGATCGACATGAGCCGGTCGTCCTTGCGCATGTCGGTGGTGTAGGCGATCCGCTCGTCCTCCACGATGTCGCGGTAGGTCGCCTCGTAGCGGTACGGGCCGCCGGCGTTGGTCTCGGTGCCGCCGACGCGGAAGTCCAGGCTGAAGTCCTGGCCGCCGAACCACTGGGCCTTGGCCCCCGGGTCCGCCCAGGCGGCGAAGACGCGCGCGGGCGGGGCGGGGTAGACCCGCTCGAGGGTGAACGTGCCGTGCTCGACGCTGCTCATGTCGTGCTCCCTTCGTCTGGGTGCTCGGCGAGGAAGTCGCCGAGCCGGTCGAGGCGGCGCTCCCACAGCGTCCGCCGCTCGCTGATCCACTGCTCGGCCGTCCGCAGCGCCGCCGGCTCGATGCTCACCGTGCGCGTGCGGCCCACCTTCTCCGAGCGCACCAGCCCGCTGGCCTCCAGCACCTGCACGTGCTGGACGACCGCGGCGAGCGTCATGGAGAACGGCCGGCCGAGCTCGCTGACCGTCGCCGGGCCGCGGCACAGCCGCTCCACCATGGCGCGCCGGCTGGGGTCCGAGAGCGCCTGGAAGACCCGGTCGAGTTGGTCAAGCATGTACTTGAGTATCGCGCGGCGAGTCCGGAAAGTCAAGCGATCGCTTAACTGAGGCTGCTGAGCACCGTGGAGGCGAGCGCGCCGGGGTCGGGGCCGGCGTGGACCTCGATCCGCTCGACCCACTTCACCCAGTGCCAGCCGCGGTGGCCCGGGGCGACGAGCCGGGCGGGCGCGCCGTGGCCGGGGGAGAGCGGCGCGCCGGCGACGTGGGTGGCGAGGAGCAGGCCGCGCGCCTCGGCGAGCCCGAAGCTCCAGCGGTAGCCGGTGTGCGAGATCACCCGCACGTGCGACGCCTCCGGCCCGACGGCGGCCTCGTCCAGCAGCCGCCCGAGCGTCGTCCCGCGCCAGCGCTGGGTCGTGTAGAAGCCGCCGGTGCAGTCGAGCGTGGCCACGAGCTCGTCGCCGCGGTCGAGCGCGGCAGCCTCCAGCGACAGCGGCCGCGCGACCAGCCCGGCGACCGCGAGCCGGTAGCCGCCCCCGAGCGGCCGCGGCGAGTCGGCCACCCACGAGGTCACCGGGAACGCCGCGCCCGCGTCGTAGGACCCGGTGAACCGCCGCCGCGCCCCCGGCAGCCCGGGCGTCCGCTGCGCCCACCACGCCCCGAGCGCCCCGGCACCCATCGCCGCCGCCGTCAGGAACTGCCGCCGGTCGAGCACGTCGCGCGACCGCGGCCGCTTCGCCCGCACGCGCGCATGCAGGAGGACGCCCGCGCCGAGCACCGCGCCCAGCAGCGCGTGCCACGCGAGCACGGTGTAGCCGGCGACGGCGGAGAAGCCCGCGGTGGACCAGACCACGCCGCTCAGCAGCACGAGGGCAACGAGGAGAAGGGCAGCCCCGCCCAGGCCGCGCGGGGACGCGGAGCGCGGGCGGCGCCGCCTCCCTACCTGCCCGCCGTTCGCCCGACCCGCCCACGGCCTCACACGGCGCACCTTCACCACCACCAGCGCGGCGAGCGCGAGGCCCGCGAGCGCGTGCGCGGCCACGATCCACGCCGCCCCAGGCGAGCCCGCGAACCAGGTCAGAACGCCGCTGGCCAATCCCAGCGCCACCAGCCCGGCGAGGCCCCAGTCGGTGCCGCGCGGCGTCACCCAAGCAGCGTAAGCCCGGCGCGTCCGCCGCGGAGCCACGGCGGACGCGTTACCCGGGTTTCGCCCTCCGTCCTCGCAAGCTCGGACCTCGGGCGACGTTACCTACCTACGGGTTCGTCGTCGACAAGGTGAACGTCAGCGTCTTGCTGTAGTTGCCCGTGCGCAGGGCGTCGTTCGCGCCGATCGACTGCTTGAACCCGATGGTGACCGCGTCATTGGTCACCGGTGCCGCGTACGTCAACAGGGTGGTCGGGGTGGAGGAGCCCCCGACCGGTGCGTAGTCGGCGCCCGTCCCGAGCGGGCTGGACGCCTTCGCCTGCAGCGCCTGCGGCAGGGCGAACGAGCCGTTGACCAGATGGCCCGTCGCGGTGGTGCTCGGGTCGGCGACCGACAGCGTCGCGTCCCCGGCGGTCGAGATGACGTTCGCGCTGGTCTGCGCGAAGTAGTCCTTCGCCACGCCCGGCGTGAACGGCCCGAAGGCCGCCGGCGCGCCGAGCGAGAGCGCCAGCGTGGCCGGCACCGTGCCGCTCACGCCGCCGTTGGCCGACGTCGCCGCCAGCGGCACGTCGAACGCCTGGACCTCGTCGTTGGGCGTCTCGAAGGAGACGAGCGCGGAGCCGCCGCTCGCCAGCTTCGCGAACGCCGCGGAATCCAGCGGGATGGTCACCCGCTGGGTGCCGGCGCGCACGTCGGTGGTCACGTCGCGCACGACGTGGCCGCTCATGTCCGGCGACCAGGGCGGGATGCCGCCGTCGGTCACCGCGCACGGCGTCATGCCCCAGTCCGGCGGCGGGTCGGCCGCCATCGTGCAGCTCGTCGTCCACAGCGGGATGTAGCCCTTCTCGCCCGTCCACAGGAACGTGTGGGCGGTGCCCGGCCCCGTCGCGTCGATGGTGAACCCGAGCACGCCCGGCGTGAGCACGACGTGCGAGATCGCCATCGAGTCGTTGTCGGGCGCCGGGTCGCGGCCGGAGATCGGCACCCCGTTGCGCGCGGACTGGGCGATCGTCTCGGGCGAGTTCACGCCGTCGAGGTTCGGGTGCGAGACGTCCGGCGGGGCCGGCGTCGTCGGCTGGCCCGCCGGCGGCGTGTAGCCCGCCATCGCGGCCCGGCCCCAGCGATACGGATCCGACTGCACGCTGCCGAACGTCGACCACGCGAGCCGGACGCTGTTGTCGATGTGGCGCAGCGTCGTCGTGCCCGCGGCCGCGGTGTTGTCCTCGTCGTACGGGGTGATGTTCAGCCCGAAGTCATCCGGGTTGATCGCCGCGGGCAGGTCGGCCAGCGGGATCTTGACCTCGAGGTTGTAGCCGCCGGCC
>JAICUS010000516.1 GCA_025935735.1 Solirubrobacteraceae bacterium
CCGGCCGTGTTGACGCCGATCGCCGTCGCGTAGGTCGACTCCTCGAGGTCGAGGATGGGGTGCACGAACGGCCGCGGCGGGCGGTCGAAGTGGTAGAGCTCGTCCGCCACCGGGAAGCGCGCCGGCAGCCCGGCCGCCGAGGGGTGCGTCGGATCCTCGGTCTTCACCTCGGCCCAGTAGCAGGAGCCGCAGTTGGTGCCGAAGCCGGCGGCGTTCGACGGATGGCTGACGAACAGCCCGCCGAGCATGTCCTTGTACCAGGACCAGTTGTGCATCGAGTCGTCGGCGCCGTGCAGCGCGACGTAGCCGCCGCCGTTCTCCAGCCAGCCCCGGAACGCCGCCTGCTCGTCGACGACCCGCCCGTCCTTCATCGTGTAGTTGGTGCGGAACGTGTTGTTGCTCACCGACGAGTCGCCGACGATCACCTTGTACTGCGCGAGGTCGGCGGCGCTCGTGAACGGCGTGTCGGGCAGCGACTGGTCCGGGTGCATGTAGTCCCAGATGTCGACGTCGAACCCGTAGCGCCGGCCGAGGTCCTGGATCAGCGCCTCGTCGTCCTCGATCGACTCGTGGCGGAAGCCGTCCGAGCGGTTGGAGATGACGAGCACCTTGAACGTCGCGCCGGGGTTGTGCGCCGGCGCCGCCGGGGTGACCAGCGGGTGCGGGGCGGCGCCCGTCGACGGCTCGGTCGTCACGCCCAGGCCGGTCGCGTCAGGGCCGGGCAGCCCGCGCTCCTGGCGGATCACGTCCTGCGCGTCGGCGGCCAGCAGATCGCGCACGTCGCCCGCCGGCACGTCGCCGCGCGCCTGCGTCACGAACGCCTCGAGGCTCGCGATCGCCCCGGCCTGGTCGCCCGCGGCGTCCGCGTCGCGCGCGGCCGCCAGGCGGGTGCGCAGCGCGGCGACGGTGTCGGCCGGGACGCTGCCCGCGGTCTGGTAGCGGGTCAGCAGCGCGTCGATGTCCGCGAACGAGGTCGTGACGAGGAACGTCAGCGTGACCTTGGCGCCGTTGCCGGCGACGTCGCCGACGCGGAGCGCCCACGTGTGCCGGCCGAGCGAGAGCTGGGAGGCGTCCAGCGGGAGCGGATAGACCCACTTCCCGTCCAGCCAGGTCTCCAGCACCGCGGTGCCGCCGGACCCGGGCGACGGGTCGGTGCGGGTCGGCGTGACCGTCGCGCTGTGGCCGATGCGGTTGTCGACCACCACGC
Source organism: Solirubrobacteraceae bacterium (assembly GCA_025935735.1). Next base: position 1,208 of record JAICUS010000516.1, read on the forward strand.
CGGCGGGGAAGCCGACGCTCGGCGCCTGCGTGTCGATCCGCACGGAGATCGTGCGATAGAGCGCGGTGGCCACGACCGCGGCGCCCGACGCGTGGGCGTTGGCCAGCGGCGCGGCCAGCAGCACGTTGGGGCTCGGCGAGGCCGGCGGCGGGAACGGGATGCTCGCGATCGCCACGGTCTCCTGGTCGGCGCCGGAGCCGATCGTCAGCGTGTCACCGGCCGCGCGGTTCCGCGTGCTGGCGAGGCGGACGCCGGTCGCGCCGGCGTCGGCCGCCTGGCTGAGCGTGGTGCTCGCGGTCGCGCCCACCGAGACGTTGCCGGATGCGTCGACCGCCCGGTAGCGCACGGTCGTGTTGCCCTCCTGCGTGATCTCCGCCGCGGCGGTGGCCGGCGGGCCCGCGTCGGCCACCGGCACGTCGGTGTAGGTCGCGCCGTTGTCGAGCGAGATCTGGAACTTCGCCACCGCGTCGTCGTCGGTGGCCGACAGGTGCAGCGTGACCGAGCCGTGCGGCGGGCTCCCGGCCGTGTTCGTGTACCAGCCGCTGTTCCCGGTCGAGGTGAACCCGCCGTACTGCGCGGGGCCAACCGGCGTGAGCGTCGCGTCGGCGAGCACGGGCGGCGTCGTATCGGCGGCGCGGGCCGGGCCCGCGGCGGATCCCAGCGCGAGCGCCGCCAGCGCGGCGATGGCGAACGGCGATGACCTTCGCATCCTGCCCCTTCTCCTCCTCTGGACGAGGGAACCGAGCGACTGACGAGTTTTGAAGCGGCTTGACAGGTATTGAAGGGTAATGCAAGCTTCGTTGTCAAGTGACTTCTCTAGCGACAACCGGCATTGATGAGGTGGCCGCCGCGCTGGCCGCCGCGCTCGGCGAGGACGCCGTGCACACCGCGCCGGCGCGGCTGGACCGCTACACCGCCGACACGTACTGGCCCGCGCTCGCGGCGGCCGCCGCCGGCGAGCCGCTCGGCCGTCCGGACGTCGTGGCCGTCCCGCGCTCGGAGGACGGCGTCGCCGCCGCGCTCAAGGTCGCATCGGTGCACCGCCTGCCGGTCGTCGCGTGGGGCGGCGGATCCGGGACCCAGGGCGGCGCCGTCCCGATCAACGGCGGGCTCGTCGTCGATCTGCGCGGGCTCGACCGGATCGTGGAGATCGACGAGCGCTCGCTGCTGGTCACGGCGCAGGCCGGCGTCAACGGCCTCACCCTCGAGCACGCGCTCAACGAGCGCGGCCTGATGCTGCCCCACTACCCCGCCTCGGCCGCGCACGCCACGGTGGGCGGCTACGTCGCGACGCGCGGCGGCGGTGTGCTCTCGACGCGCTACGGCAAGGTCGAGGACCTGCTGGTGTCGTTGCGCGTCGCGACGCCGGACGGCGAGTTGATGGAGACGCTCGGCGTGCCGCGCCACGCGGCCGGCCCCGATCTCGCGCACCTGTTCGCCGGCTCCGAGGGCACGCTCGGGATCATCACCCGCGCCACCTTCGAGCTGGCGCCGCTGCCGCCCGAGCGCCGGTTCCTCGCGCTCCGCTTCCCGAGCGTCGGCGCCGGCATCGACGCGTTCCGGGCGACGCTGGCCGCGGGCCACCGGCCCTCGGTCATCCGCATGTACGACGAGGAGGCCACCCGGCGGACGCTCGCCCCCGTGGTCGGAGAGTCCCTCGACGGGGTGTGCGCCGTCGTCTGCTGCGAGGGCGAGCCGGCCGCGGTCGCCGTCGAGGCGGGGCGGATGCTCGAGCTGGCGCGGACCGCCGGCGCGCGGGAGCTCGACCCGGAGCTCGGACGCCGCTGGTGGGACCGCCGCTACGACTTCTACGCTCCCCCGCACCAGCCCGAGCTGCCGGCGATCTGGGGCACCATCGACGTGGTCGCGACCTACTCGCGCATCCCGGACGTCTACGCCGCGCTGCGGGCCGCCGTCGGCGAGCGCCACGCCGGCGCCGGCGTGCAGCTGCGCATGCACTTCTCGCACTGGTACCGGTGGGGCACGATGATCTACGCGCGCTTCCTGGTGCCCGACCCGCCCGCCGGCGACGACGACGACGCGCGCGGCCTGCACGACCGGATCTGGGACGACGCGATCACCGCCGTCCTCGCCGCCGGCGGCGTCATCAACCACCACCACGGCATCGGTCTCAAGCTCGCGCCGTACATGGAGGCGCAGCACGGCGCGGCGCTGGACGCGCTGCGCCGGATCAAGAGCGCCATTGACCCCCTCGGCATCATGAACCCCGGAAAGCTCGGCCTATAGCGCAAGGGAGCGAGAGGGGACGGATGCCAATGAAGGTGTCGATGCACAACTGGATGCGGCCGGAGCCGATCGACCGCACGGTCGCCCGGCTGGGCCGGCTCGGCTACGACGGGATCGAGATCGCCGGAGAGCCGGCGCTCTACGACGCCGGGCACGTACGCCGCCTGCTCTCGGAGCACGGCCTGGAGTGCTGGGGCGGGGTGACGCTGATGACCCAGGGCCGCGACCTCATCCACGAGGACCGCTACGTGCGCCTCGGGACCGTCCGCTACGTGCGGGACTGCCTCGACCTCGTCGCCGCGCTCGGCGGCCGGGTGCTCTCGCTGGTCCCGTCGACCGTCGGCAAGGTCGTGCCGATGGCCTCCGCGGACCAGGAGTGGCGCTGGTGCGTCGAGTCGCTGCGGGCCTGCCAGGAGCACGCCGAGGCGGTCGGCGTGCGCATCGGCCTGGAGCCGCTGAACCGCTTCGAGACCCACTTCCTGAACCGCTGCGAGCAGGGCCTCGCGCTGGCCGACGAGGTCGGCGGCGACCTCGGGCTCGCGCTCGACCTGTTCCACATGAACATCGAGGAGTCCGACTGGGCGGCCGCGCTGCGCGCGGCCGGCGAGCGCCTCGTGAACCTGCACGTGGCCGACAACACGCGGATGCCGCCCGGCCACGGCGCCTTCGACTGGGAGGCGGTCGTGCGCGAGCTGGCGGCGATCGGCTACGACGGGCACCTGAGCGTGGAGTTCGTGCCGACGACCGACCGCAGCGCGATCTCCGAGCGGCCGGACATGGGCGACGTGTCCGAGAGCGGCGCCTCGGCGGGCATGGAGCAGTTCCTGCGCGACCACAGCACCGGCGCCCTGCCGGAGGCGCGCTACGACCACTACGCCCGCGAATCGCTCGTCCGGCTGCGCGCCGCGCTGGCGGAGATGGCGACGGCGGCATGAACGCGATC
>JAICUS010000880.1 GCA_025935735.1 Solirubrobacteraceae bacterium
ATCGACGCGAGCCTGCACTCGCTGTTCGGCGTCTCCAAGGCCGCGGCCGACCTGCTCGTGCAGGAGTACGGCCGCTACTTCGGCATGCCCACGGTCTGCTTCCGCGGCGGCTGCCTGACCGGGCCCGCCCACGCCGGCGCGCAGCTGCACGGATTCCTCTCCTACCTGATGCGCTGCGCGGTGACCGGCGAGCGCTACACGGTGTTCGGCTACGGCGGCCGGCAGGTGCGCGACAACATCCACGCCGCCGACGTGGTCACGGCGATCGGCGCGTTCCTGCGCGCGCCGCGGGCGGCCGCGGTCTACAACCTCGGCGGCGGGCGCGACTGCAGCTGCTCGATGCTGGAGGCGATCGCCGCCTGCGAGCGCATCTCCGGCCGCCGGCTGCGCTGGACGCTGGTGGACGAGGCCCGCCGCGGCGACCACCGCTGGTGGATCTCCGACCTGTCGGGCTTCCGCCGCGACTACCCGGACTGGCGGCAGCGCTACGACCTGGAGACCACGCTGCGCGAGATCCACGACGCCAACGCCGAGCGCTGGCTGGAGGCGGCCTGATGAAGGTGTCCGTGGTCATCCCGGCGCGCGACGAGGCGGGGGCGATCGCCCCCACGGTGGGCGGGCTGGCGGCCGCGCTGGACGCCGCCGGGCGCGACTACGAGCTGATCGTCGTCGACGACGCGTCCAGCGACGGCACCGCGGCCGTGGTGGCCGGCCTGGCTGCGGGCAACCCGCGCATCCGCTGCGTGCGCTCGCACCACCCGAGCGGCTTCGGGTTCGCCGTGCGGGCGGGGCTGGACGTCTTCACCGGCGACGCGGTGGCGATCGCCATGGCCGACGGCTCCGACGACCCCGGCGACCTGCTGCGCTACTTCGAGCTGCTCGAGGAGGGCTACGACTGCGCGTTCGGCTCGCGGTTCATGCCCGGCGGGCGCGTGCACGGCTACCCGCTGCTCAAGCGCGCGGTCAACCGGGCGGTCAACCACGGCATCCGCCTGATGTTCCGCCACGGCTACGACGACACCACGAACGCGTTCAAGGCCTACCGGCGCGAGGTGATCGAGAACGTCCAGCCGCTGCTCTCGCACCACTTCAACCTGACCGTCGAGCTGCCGCTGAAGGCCGTCGTACGCGGCCACTCCTACGGGATCGTGCCGATCTCCTGGACCAACCGCACCGCCGGGGAGTCCAAGCTCGGCATGCGCGAGATGGGCTCGCGCTACCTCTACATCGTCCTGCTCGTCTTCCTCGAGCACCACCTCGCGCGCGGCGACTATCGCCGCCCCGGCTACCACGACTACCGCGCGGTCCAGGACCATCGCATCCACGCGACCTGACACGCTTCGCGGATGGCGAGCGTGCGGATCGAGCTGCGAGGCGCGGGCGGCGAGCCGGTGGACTTCGCGCGCACGCTGCTCTCCCACGGCGTCGCCGAGCTGCCGCCCAACGCCGTCGAGCCGGACGGCTCGGCGCTGGAGACCGTGCTGCCGGGCGGCGGGAAGGCGTGGCTGGCCCGGCTGCGCGCGGACGGCGCGGGCCACGCGCGGCTGGAGGCGCGCGACACGGCGCCGCTGGAC
>JAICUS010000551.1 GCA_025935735.1 Solirubrobacteraceae bacterium
CCGCGCATCTGCCCGTCCGCGCCCGGCAGGTTGAGCGCGACGTTCGCGCCGTCCGCGCTGGGGTCGGAGAAGCCGATGACGTAGAGCGCGGCCTGCGCCGGCGCGGCGAGCAGCGCCGCGGCGCAGGCGGCCAGCGCGGCGGCGTCGAGCGCGCGCAGGGAGCGCAGGATGCGCGGGCGCTCGGCCATCGCGGCGTGCAGCGCGCCGCCGCCGGAGGGCGCCATCGCCACCACCGGCAGCGCCCGCCCGGCGCCGAATCCGAGGCCGATCGCCAACCCGAGTTGCGGATCGCCCAGCGCGACGGCGATCCCGGCCAGCGCCCACACGGCGAAGCTGAGGATGAACGTGGTGAACCCGAGCCCGAGCAGCACGCCGTAGAGCCCGGCGGCCAGCGGCACGGGCATCACGCGCCGCCACGCCTCCGGCACCTGGCGGCGCACCTGCGGCACGATCCGGGCGCCGCGCGCCTCCCCGGCGGCCGCGGCCAGCGCGATCAGCGCGGCCACGGCGGGCGCCGCGGCGCCGATCGCCTCGCCGAGCAGCGCCAGCCCGCCGAAGGTCACGATCCCGCCGGCGAGCGCGCCGACGGCGAACGTCGCACAGCTGATCGCCGTCGTCCGCAGCCGCGCGGCATATCCGGCCGGCGCGAGCGTCTCGACCATGCTGAACCCGCACGGCGACCAGGCGCCGGTCACCCCGGCGACGACCGCCGCGACGGCGACGACGACCGTCAGCATTTGACCTTCGTGTCGTAGTACTGCACGCAGAACACCTTGCGGCCGTGGTAGCAGTAGCCGGTCAGCGCGCGGTCGCCGTTGATGCGCAGCTTGATGTAGCCGCAGCAGTCGACGAGCTTGCGCACGTGGCCGCCGCAGCAGCGGTACCAGGCGCCGTCGATGTGCGCCTTGAAGCCCTCCTCGTGCGCGGCCACGTCGCAGACGCGGGTGCGGGTCGCCTTGGTCAGCGGGCGCCCGTCGGCGTCGGTCAGCGGGAGGCCGTCGTCGTCGACCGGGCTGCCGGCCCTGTCGACATAACGGCCGAGGTCGTCGACCGGGCGCCCGTTCGCGGCCTTCAGGGGGAGGCCATGCGCGTCGATCCGCGGCAGGCCGGTCGGGTGAGGGCACGATTCCGTCGTGTAGACGTGGCCGCAGAAGTGGAAGGCGTCCGCCTCCATCGGCTTCGCCAGCGCCCGCGCCCCGGTCACGCCGAGCACCGCCCCACCGACCCGGGCGAGGAACCCGCGCCGCGACGTGGACGCGGCCACCCTGTCCGCGAGCCGCCCACCGCCCGGCGGCGCCGTCGCCCTCACGCCCGAACCGCCCCGCGCCGGCGCTCGGCCGCGGCCAGGACCGACTCCAGCTGGGCTCCGGTGTTGAACGTGCCCTTGGCGAGCACGGTGCCGTCGGCATCGAGCGCCACGGCGAACGGGCTGCCCGGCACGTCGGCGGCCGCCCACGCATCGGCGTCCGCGACCTCGTCGAACGTCCGCAACTCGACGCTCGGGTGCTCCCCGAAGCGCGCGATGGCCGGCGCCAGCGCACGGCACATCCCACAGCCCTCGGAGGTGAAGACCGCCAGCCCAAGCCGTCCCGGCCGCAGCGCGAACGCCGCGGCGAGGGCGCTGCGAGCCCCGATCTCCGGCCCCTCGTGCGCCACCTCCAGCGCCCCGGCCTGCGGCACCGCGAGCCGCAGCATCCCGACCTCGCGCGCGAGCGCGAGCACCACGACGGTCAGCGCGACGAGCCCGGCCAGCGCGAACCCGAGCCCGATGGCCAGCCAACCGTCGGCCGACGGCTCGCTGCGCGGCAGGACGGGGAGCAGCGACAGCGCCGCGGCCAGCAGCACCGCCCGGCCGATGGAGGCGTTCCCGATCCGCCCGCGCGCGCCGAAGCACCCGCACGGCGCACCGCCACGCCCGGCGACCAGCGCGGCCAGCTGCGCGGCGGCACCGGCCGTCATCAGCAGCGCGGCGCCCCGCGCCGCCCACCCGAGCCCGGCCCCGACCAGAACGCCAAGGGCGCCCTCGGTGCCGATCAATCCCGCCCAGGCCGCGGTCGCCGCCCGGCCATGGAGACCATAGGTCGCCAGCGCAGCCCGGGCCGCCGCGCCGCCGGCCAGCTTCATCCCCGCCGCGCAGACGAGCACGAGCCCGAGGACCAGACAGGCGACGACCGACACCATGGAGCGCGCGAAGCTACCGCACCGGCAAGCGGAGCAGCCCCGCTTCGGTCAGGCGCGCGGCGATCTAGACGCCCCAGACCTCTTCCGCGACCTCAACGACCAGGCGCAACTTGGCCGCCTCCTCCTCGATCGAGAGCTTGTTGCCCTCCTCGGTCGACGAGAACCCGCACTGGGGCGAGATGCACAGCTGGTCGACGTCGACGTACTTCGACGCCTCCTCGATCCGGCGCTTGAGGAAGTCCTTGTCCTCGAGCTTCGGGCGCTTGGTCGTGACGAGGCCGAGCACGACGGTCTTGCCCTTGGGCACGTAGCGCAGCGGCTCGAAGCCGCCGGAGCGCTCGTCGTCCCACTCCATGAAGAAGCCGTCGACCTCGAGCTGGTTGAACAGCGCGTCGGCCACGAAGTCGTAGCCGCCCTCGGCGACCCACATCGACTGGTTGTTGCCGCGGCACATGTGCGTGGTCACGGCCATGTCGTCCGGCCGGTCGCCGATCGCCCGGTTGATGTTGGCGATGTACTGCTCGTGCAGGTGCTCCGGGTCCCCGCCGATCGCTTCGATGTGCTCGCGCTGCTTGGGGTCGTTGACGTAGGCCAGGCTCGTGTCGTCGAGCTGCAGGTAGCGGCAGCCGAGGTCGTACATCGCGCGCAACTGGGCGCTGTAGGCGGCGGTCAGGTCCGCCCAGAACTCCTCCATGTCGGGATAGACGTCGTGGTCGATCGAGGAGTTGCCGCCCCGGTAGTGGACCATCGACGGCGACGGGATCGTCAGCTTCGGCGTCTGCCCCTCGGACGCGTGATCGCGCAGGAACGTGAACGCGCCGGCGAAGATCGGCTCGGGCAGCTTGACCTTTTCGGCCACCTTCATGGCCGGCGGCGCATAGTCGTACTCGCCCGACTCGTCCTTGAAGTGCACGTGCAGCGACTCGCCCTCCACCTGCGTGACGCCGCCGAGCGAGTAGATGAAGTCCATGTGCCACGACGTACGGCGCAGCTCGCCGTCGGTCACGGTCTTCAGGCCCGCGTCGCGCTGCAGCTTGATGACGTCGAGGATGCACTCGTCCTCGACGGCGCGCAGCGCGTCGCGGTCGATCTGCCCGGCCTTGAACTCGGCGCGGGCCTTGTGCAGGCGCTCGGGGCGCAGCAGGCTGCCGACGTGGTCGGCGCGGAACGGTGGACGCTGGCGGGTACTCATGGCACCCGCCAGTCTGTCAACTGCAGCGCTTCTGGGGCTTCACCGCCCCCGGCAAGGCGCACAGGGCCTGGGTCGAGGGGATCTTGCGCTTCTTCAGCTTCAGCCGCGCCACCTTCGTGTTGAGGTGCGGCGCGCTGACCCAGACCTCGAGCGTCTGCCCCGCCCGGAAGTGCCGCTGGCGCTGCTTGAGCGAGCGGAGCACGTTCGCGACGCCGTGCTTCGCCTTGCCCTTGAGCGTCTTCTTCTTGAACGGGCAGTGCCTGCCGGCGCAGCGGATCTGGGCCTTCCAGTGCTTCGGCAACGACGAGAGCGTGAGCTGCATGAGCTCGAACCGCGCGCCGCGGACGGTCCACCGCGTGGCCACGAGCGCGCGGACCGTCGCGCGCCGCTTCGCGGCCGGGGGCGCGGGATGGTTGACGCCGATCGCCGGCGGCGCGACCGCCGGCGGCGCGGGTGCGACGCCGAGGGCGACCGTCACCGGCGCCGAGTCGACGCCGCGCCCGGTCGCCTTGTAGGTGAACTGGTCGGCGCCGGCGAACCCGGCCGCCGGCGTGTACACGACCTGGCCGGAGCCGGGGGCGCTCAGACCACCCCGCGTCGGCCCGGCCACGACGCTGTAGCTCAGCGGATCGCCGTTGGGATCCGCGCAGTCGA
>JAICUS010000720.1 GCA_025935735.1 Solirubrobacteraceae bacterium
CCGACGAACGCCTTGACGTCGCCCACCCGCTCCTTGAGCAGGTAGCCGATCCCGCCCTCGCCGGAGTCGAGCAGCTCGGCCGTGTAGACCGGCTCGACGTACTGGGAGAGGATCAGCACGCCCAGCCCCGGGAAGCGGGCGCGGGCCTCCAGCGCCGCCCGCACGCCCTCGTCGGTGAACGTCGGCGGCAGGCGGACGTCGACGATCGCCAGGTCCGGCTTATGTCCCCCGAGGATCCGCAGCAGGCCCGGCCCGTCCTCCGCCTGGGCGACGACCTCGATGCCCTGCTCGCGCAGCAGCGCCGTGATGCCCTCGCGCAGCAGCGCCTGGTCCTCGGCGATGACTACTCGCACGGCAGCTCCGCCCGGATCGTGGTGCCGACGCCCAGCGGGCTGCGGACCTCGAGCGAGCCGTCGAGCGCCTCCACGCGGTGGCGCAGGCCGGTCAGCCCGCTCCCGCCCGAGGCCTCCGCGCCGCCGGGGCCGTCGTCGGACACGCTGACCAGGAGCCGCCCGCCGGCGTCGGAGAGCCGCACGCGGGCGGAGGCGCCGCGGGCGTGCTTGGCCGCGTTGGTCAGCGCCTCGGCGACCACGAAGTAGGCGGCGGACTCGACGACCGGCGGCAGCCGGCGAGCGATCTCCGCCTCGACCTCGACGTCCAGCGCCGAGCGGTCGCCCAGCGAGGTGACGGCCGCGACGAGCCCGCGGTCGCTCAGCACCGGCGGGGCGATCCCCCGCGCCAGGTCGCGCAGCTCGGTGATCGCGGCGGTGGCCTCGGCGCGGGCGTTGCGCAGCAGCTCGGCCACCTCCGGATCGTCCTCCACGCGCACCTCGGCGCGCCCGAGCTGCATGCTCAGCGCGACCAGCCGGGCCTGCGCGCCGTCGTGCAGGTCGCGCTCGATGCGCCGCAGCTCGGCCGACTGGACGTCCAGCGCGCCGCGCCGGGTGCGGGTGAGCACGTCGACGCGCTGCTCGAGCTGCTGCTCGCGCTCGCCCGGGCGCAGGTTGTGCCACATGCCCATCAGCACGCCGTTGAGCGCGATCGGCACGGCCATCCCGAACAGCGGCCAGAACAGCCAGAAGCCGAAGCCCGACAGCGACCAGACGATCACCAGGATCGTGGCGATCACGCCGGAGATCGCGCTCTGCACGGCGAGCGCGCGCCAGCGCCGTGGGCTGCTCAGCGCGGCGCCGATCGCCGTGCGGAACATGAACGGCACGCCGAGCCCGAGCCACACCCAGACCGGCCAGAACGTGCCGCCCGTGGCCGCCCAGATGATCGTCACCGTCAGCGCGCACATCATGGCCACCGCGGCCCACACCGACCGCACCCCGCGCCATTCGATGCCCTGTTCCGTCACGTCGTCCATGACGATAAGGCTGCCGCGCCGCGAGCGCACCGTCATGGGGGCGCGTCGGCGTTCGATGGTGGGGCTCTCCCTACTACCATCGCCGCCCCTATGCCAAGGAAGGACACCCCGGTCGAGGCGCGCCCCGGCGAGGCGCTCGTGTGGACCGACGGCGCGTGCAGCGGCAACCCGGGCCCGGGCGGCTGGGCGGCGATCGTCGTCCCGCCCGACGGCGGCGAGCCGGCCGAGCTGTCCGGCGGCGAGCCGCACACCACCAACAACCGCATGGAGCTGACCGCGGCGCTGGAGGGCCTGCGCGCGCTGCCGGCCGGCTCGCGCGCGGTGATCGTCACCGACTCGCAGCTGATGCTCAACTCGATGACCACCTGGCTGCCCGGCTGGAAGCGCAAGGGCTGGAAGACCGCGGCGGGCAAGCCGGTGAAGAACCAGGACCTGCTGCGGGCGCTGGACGAGGAGATCGGCCGCCATGCCGGCGTGCGCTGGCACTGGGTGAAGGGCCACGAGACGGGCGACGCGCACGCCCACAAGGCCCTCAACGATCGCGCCGACCGCCTCGCGGTCGAGGCCGCGCGCTACGCCGCGGCCTCGTCGTCCTGACGCAGGTACTTGGCCAGGCCCTGGGCCAGCTCGGGGGCCGTGGCCGCCTTCGCGCGCAGCGAGTCGTCGAGCAGGATCGCCGCCGACACCAGCGCCACGGTCACGCCGTGCGCGGGCCGGTCGAGGACCTCGACCGCGTCGCCCGCCCCCAGCTCGCCCTCGCGCAGGATCCGCAGGTAGGCGCCCGGCCGCGACGACTCGCCGAAGCGGCGGACCATCAGCGGGTCGCCGAAGCGGATCCCGAGCTTGAAGCACGGGATGCGCGGCTGGCAGACCTCGAGCTCGACCGTCCCCACCCGCCAGCGCTCCCCCACCACCGCGCCGCTGACGTCGACGCCCTCGGTCGTCAGGTTCTCGCCGAACATGCCCGGCACGATCTCGCGGCCGAGCTCCTGCGCCCACCAGGCGCCGTCCTCGCTCGCGTACGCGTAGACCGCTTTGTCCGGCCCGCCGTGGACGCGCCGGTCGGCCTGGTCGTCGCCGGCGACGTTGACGCCCTCGACCCGCAGGCGCTCCGCCACCGGCGCCTTGCCGATCGCGCTCATCACCGGGCGCCCGCGGCGCACGGAGACCTGCTGGGGACGGCCGACGTTGACGGAGACGACGCGGGACACGCCTCAGAGACTAACTGGGGGGGCTGCCGCCCCCCCGGACCCCCCCGCTCTCTTAGAGGCGCCGGGCAGGTTGACGAGCACCGCCGCGCCGAGCACGGCCGCCGCGCC
>JAICUS010000293.1 GCA_025935735.1 Solirubrobacteraceae bacterium
CTGTTCGTCGAGCCCGGCGAGGACGTCTACGAGGGGATGATCGTGGGCGAGAACGCCCGCGCCGAGGACCTCGACGTCAACGCGATCAAGGAGAAGCACCTGACCAACGTGCGCTCCTCGACGTCCGACGTGCTGGTCCGGCTGGTGCCGCCGCGGCGGCTCTCACTCGACCAGGCGCTCGAGTTCGTGCGCGAGGACGAGTGCGTCGAGGTCACGCCGCACGCGGTGCGGCTGCGCAAGGTCCTGCTCGACCAGGTGTCGCGCCAGAAACATGCGCGGCGGCTGAAGGCCTGACCCGTACACTGGCCGGGCAACAGATCACTGCATGCCCTCCCGGCCCCCGACGTTCGACGAACTCCTAGAAGCCGTGCCGGACGCCACGCTCGGGGTGGACGCGTCCGGCTGCGTGGCGTTCGCCAACGCCCGCGCGCGTGAGCTCCTCGGCCGCGATCCCGTGGGCGCGCCGCTGGGCGAGCTCCCGCCGCCGCTGCACGCCGCCCGCCGGCCGCTGGGCGAGTACACGCTCGTCACCCTGCGCGAGAGCGACCCGCGCGCGCTGCGCGCGGCGCTGGACAACACGCCGGCGGCGGTCTTCGTCAAGGACCCGGACGGACGCTACCTGCTGGTCAACCGCGCGTTCGAGCGCCTGCACGACAAGCCGGCGGCGGAGCTCGTCGGCCGGCTGGACCGCGAGGTGCTCACCCCGCAGGTGGCCGAGCGGCTGCGGGTCGACGACCTGCGGGTGATGGGCGACCGCGAGCCGATCGAGCTGCAGGAGGAGGTCACCCACGGCGGCACCACGCGCACCTTCTTGTCGGTCAAGTTCCCGCTGCTCGACGACGAGGGCAGGGTCTGCGGCGTGGGCGGCGTGGCCACCGACGTCACCCACCACGTCCGGCTGGAGGCGCGCGTGCGCGAGGCGCAGCGGCTGGAGGCGGTCGGCCAGCTCGCGGCGGGCGTGGCGCACGACTTCAACAACCTGATCGCGGTCATCGCCAACTACGCGCAGTTCGTGCGCAAGGACCTCGAGCCGGACAGCCGCATGGCCGGCGACGTCGACCAGATCATCGCCGCCGGCCGCCGGGCCTCCGAGCTGACGCGCCGGCTGCTGCTGTTCTCCCGCCGCCAGGCCGCGAACCCGGAGGTGCTGTCGCTGCGCCGGGTGCTGGAAGGGCTGGAGCTGCTGCTCGTGCGCACGCTCGGGGAGGACGTGCACCTGACGGTGAGGTGTGACGAGGACCTGTGGGAGGTCGAGGCCGACCGCGGCCAGATCGAGCAGATGCTGATGAGCCTGGCCACGAACGCCCGCGAGGCGATGCCGGACGGCGGCGAGCTCACGATCGCGGCGGCCAACGCGCAGGCCCGCGGGCTGGACGGCCCGTCGCCGCGCGCCGTGCGGATCACGGTCACCGACACCGGCCACGGGATGGCCCGCGAGGTGGCGGCGCACGCGTTCGAGCCGTTCTTCACCACCAAGTCGGTGTCCGGCCACGGCGTCGGGCTCGGGCTGGCCACCGTGTACGGCATCGTCACCAAGGCGCGCGGGCTGATCGAGCTCGACTCGACGCCCGGCGAGGGCACGACGGTGGCGATCCTGCTGCCCGCGGTGCGCCGGGCCTCGGACGACGACCCCAGCCCGGCGGCGCCGCGCGGCCGGGGCGAGACCGTGCTCGTGGTGGAGGACGCGGACGCCGTGCGCGTGCTCACCGGCCGGCTGCTCTACGGCGCCGGCTACCAGGTGGTCTCGGTGGAGAGCGGCGCGGTGGCGCTCGAGCGCCTCGACAGCGCCGACGTCCTGGTCACCGACGTGGTGATGCCGGGGATGTCGGGCGTCGAGCTGGCAGTGGCGGCGCGCGAGCGCCGGCCCGACCTGCCGGTGGTGTTCGTCAGCGGCTACACCGGCGACACGACGCTCGCCGCCTCCGACGACCCGGCCACGGCGTTCCTGGCCAAGCCGTTCGAAGGCGACGAGCTGCTCAAGGCGGTGCGGGCGACGCTCGACGGCGCCGCCCGCATCCATCACTCGTAGGCCAGCGCGCCCAGGACGTCGAGGCGCGCGGCGCGGCGGGCGGGCAGCGCGGCCGCGACGACGCCGGCCAGCGCGGCGACGACCGCCACCGCGGCGAGGCTCGGCACGGGGATCGCGAAGCTCAGCCCGTAGGAGCCCAGCCAGGCGACGAGGCCGCCGGCCAGCGCGAGCCCGGCGGCGATGCCGAGCGTCGCGCCGATCATCGCCGTGATCACGCTCTCGTGGCGGACCATCCGGCGCACCTGCCGGCGCGACATCCCGACGGCGCGCAGCGTGCCCAGCTCGCGGGTGCGCTCGAACGTGGCCAGCACGAGCGTGTTGACGATGCCGAACAGCGAGACGATCACCGCCAGCGCGAGCAGCACCCAGAGGATGGCCAGGATCTGCCCGATGAACGCCGTCTGGTCGTCGATGAACGCGGCCTTGCTCAGCACCTTGGCGTCGGGATACGGCGCCAGCGCGCGCTCGACCGCGGCCACCGGGCCGTCGACCAGCGTCAGCCGGTTGCGGGCGTTGTCGAACGCCGAGCCGAACGCGGCCTGCGAGACGGTGATCGGGCCGAGGCTCAGCACGTCGAGCACCGGCGAGTCCTCGATGCCGCGGACGGTGAGGTGCAGGGTCGTGCCGCGCATCGAGGTGACGTCCAGGCGGCTGCCCACGGTGAGGTGGTGCCGGGACGCGAAGCCGTCGTCGACGATCGCGCCGTCGCGCCCGAGGTGCGCGAGCGCCTGCGGGCCGCCGGCCTTCCAGTCGTAGCCGAACAGGCGGCCGATCGTCGCCGGGTCGACGGCGTTGACGCCCTCTTGCTTCCCGTAGACGAGCGCGCCGTCCTGGCGCAGGCTCGTGACCGCGCGCACGCCCGGTGCGGCGGCCGCGGCGCGCTCCACCTGCGGGTCGATCGGCGACCAGCCGTCGGCGCCGGTGACCACCGCCGCGGCGCGGATGTGCTGGTCGAGCGTGCCCCGGCTCTGGTCGTCCAGGCCCTTGGCCACGACCGTCACCGCGGTGACGAGCGCGACGCCGATGGTCAGCGCCGCCGCCGTCACCGCCGTGCGGCCGGGGTGGCGCATGGCGTTGCGGCGGGCGAGCGCGCCGGCGCTGCCGCCCAGCCTCTCGGCCGGGCGGCCGACGACGGACGCCAGGCCGCGGACCGCTCGCGAGAGCCCCCGCGGCGTGGCAGCGTCGGCGTCCGCGGCGCGCAGCGCGGCCACCGGCGCGATCCTCGTCGCCCGCCGGGCGGGGATCGCCGCCGCGAGCAGCGTGGTGAGCGTCCCCACGGCCAGCGAGGCGACGATCGTGCGGGCGGAGATCACCGTGCCCGTGGCGGGCAGCTCCAGCCCGACCGCCGAGAACAGCGCGTTCAGCCCGGCCTCGATGCCCAGCCCGGCGGCGATGCCGGCGCCGGAGGCGAGCAGGCCGATGGCCAGCGCCTCCAGCAGCACCGCCCGGCGGACCTGGCGGCGCGACGCGCCGGCCATCCGCAGCAGGCCGAACTCGCGCGTGCGCTGGGCGACGGTGATCGACAGCGAGTTGAAGATCGTGAACGCGCCGACGAGGACGGCCACGCCGGCGAACGCCAGCAGGATCGTGCGGATGATGCTCACGAACGTCCGCAGCGAGTCGAACGTGAAGCGGTCGTCGGCCGTGGCCGGCTTGACCTCGGCCCGCGGGCCGGCGGCGGCGGCAAGGGCGCCGCGCAGATTGCCGTGGCCGGCCACCAGGATGCGGTCATAGCCGGCCTTGTGGAAGAGCTTCTGTGCCACCCCGAGGTCGAAGATCGCCGCCGTGGCGCGCCCGAGCGACTTCACCGACGCGAACGAGGCGATGCCCACCAGCCGGAACCGCTGGGCCGCGCCGCGGGTGCTCACCCGGATCGTGTCGCCGACGCGGAAGCCCTCGCGCTCGGCCGTCCCCTGGTCGATCACGACCTGGCCCGGGCCGGCGGCCCAGCGCCCGGCGCGCAGCCGGAACGGGGTGAGCCGTTGCGCGCGCGGATCGAGCCCGACGCCGAAGTACGGCCCGCCGGCGGCCACCTTGCCGTCGCGGCCGACGATCTCGGCCGTGTCGGTGATGTCGCCGGCGGCCAGGGTGACGCCGGGCGCGCGGCGGACGCGCGCCAGCGCCGCCGCCGGGATCGCCGGCGCCTGGGCGCGGACGTCCGCGGTCTGGGAGCCGGTGAACGCGGTCTTGGCGACGACGACCGCGTCCGTGCCGTCGTAGGCGGCGGCCGACAGGTCGTTGGCCGCATTGCGCATCGTGTCGGTCAGCGTGTAGGCCGCGCACACGAACGCGACGCCCACGACGATCGCCAGCGTGGTCAGGGCCGTGCGCACCGGGCGTCCGGCCAGCCCCTTCAGGACGACGCGGATCATGGCTTGAGCGCCGCGAGGATCTGGTCCTCGGCCGGCTGGTCGAGGTCGGCGACGACGCGGCCGTCCGCCAGGAACAGGACGCGGTCGGCGGTGGCCGCGGCGCGCGGGTCGTGGGTGACCATGACGGTCGTCTGGCCGTCCAGGTCGACCGCGTCGCGCAGGAGCCGCAGCACGCCGGCGCCGGCGGTGGAGTCGAGGTTGCCCGTCGGCTCGTCGGCGAACAGCACCGTCGGCTGCGCGATCAGCGCGCGGGCCACGGCCACCCGCTGCTGCTGGCCGCCGGAGAGCTGCGCGGGCCGGTGCCCGCGGCGCTCGGCCAGCCCCATCCGCTCCAGCAGCGCGTCCAGCGCCGCGCGGTCCGGCTTGCGGCCGGCGATCGAGAGCGGCAGCGCGACGTTCTCCTCCGCGGTCAGGGTCGGCAGCAGGTTGAACGACTGGAAGACGAAGCCGATGTGGGTGCGGCGCAGCTTCGTCAGCTCGCGGTCGGACATGCGGGTGATGTCCCGGCCGGCGATGTGCACGCTGCCGGCGTCCGGCGCGTCGAGCCCGGCGAGCAGGTGCATGAGCGTCGACTTGCCCGAGCCCGACGGGCCCATGACGGCCGTGAACTGGCCGGCGGGCACCTCGAGCGAGACGCCGCGCAGCGCGTGCACGGCCGAGTCGCCCGCGCCGTAGGTGCGCGTGAGCGCGGTGGCGGCGACGGCGGTGGCGGTCGAGATGGGTGCGAGTGCGGTCATCAGCCTTCCTGGGTCAGGGCGGCCTCGCGGATCAGCCGCGAGAGCGCTTGGTCGAGGGCGCCCGCGTTGAGCAGCGCGCCGGTGGCCTCGGCCAGCAGGCGGCCGGCGAGGCCGCCGGCGGGCCGGACGGAGATCGAGGCGTGGACACGGGCGCCGGCGTCCGCGGGCGCCAGCCGGTAGTCGACGTCGAAGCCGACCGGGCCGTGCGCGCTCAGCGCCAGCCCGTGCTCGCCGGCCTCGTGGACCTCGACGTCGAAGCCGACGCGCTTGCCGGCCAGCCGGCCGGAGACGCGCTCGCGGGTGCCCGAGCGCAGGCGCCGGCCGCTCTCGACGTCGAACGGGAGCGGCGCCCAGCGCGCACAGGCGTCGGGGTCGGTGAGCACGTCGAGCACGGCCGCCGGGTGCGCGTCGGCGGTGGCGGTGGCGGTCCAGGTCCTCATGGCGGCGAACGCTCCCAGCCGCCGCGCCCCCTGTCGTCGGCCTCCATGACGATCCTGCATGCGGCGCGGATGAACCGCCGTCATCCTCGAGGATGACCCGCGGATCGTCCCCACAGACGACGTAACGGCTCGCTCCGGGCGTCACACTTCCGCCGATGCCGAGCCGACGCCTCTCCCCCGCGCGCGCGGACCTGCTGCTCGCCGCGGCGGCGATGGCGGAGTTCTCGCTCGAGCTGACGCTGGGCGTCCCCGACGCGCCGCAACATGCCGCGGCGTTCGCGTTCGCGGCCGTGAGCGCGGCGAGCCTGGCGATGCGCCGCCGCGCCCCGCTGGTCGCGATGACGGGGACCTACCTGGGGCTGCTGGGGCTGACGCTGCTGTCGTCGCGCTACACCGACACGGCGGGCCCGTTCTTCGCCACGTTCGTGGCGGGCTTCGCGCTCGGCGCCCACGGCGGCCGGCGCGCGCTGGTCGCAGGCGTGGTGCTGGGCGTCGCGGTCGAGGGCCTCGGCCATCTGATGAGCCCGGACGACGCCGGCGACTACGTCTTCGGCCTCACGATCGGCGTCGCCGTCCCGGTGCTGCTCGGCCGCCTGCTGCGCACCCGCTCCGCGCTGAACCGGGCGCTGCGCGAGCAGACCGACGCGCTGGAGCGCGCCCGCTCCGGCGCCGCCGGCCGCGCCGTGGCCGGCGAGCGCGCCCGGATCGCCGGCGAGCTGCACGACGTGGTCGCCCACTCGCTGAGCGCCATGACCGTGCAGGCCAGCGCCGCGCACCGGCTGACCGCGGCCGCGCACGCGGGCGCCGGCGCGGCCTTCGCCACCGTCGAGGCGACCGGGCGCGAGGCGCTGGACGAGCTGCGGCGGCTGCTCGGCGTGCTGCGCCGCGAGGACGCCGAGCTCGCGCTGGCGCCGCAGCCCAGCCTGCGGCATTTGCGCTCGCTCGCCTCGCGCACGGCAGCGGCCGGCCTGCCGGTCTCGCTCGACCTCGAAGGCGAGCTGCCGGAGCTCCCGGCCGGGATCGACCTGACCGCCTATCGGGTCGTGCAGGGCGCGCTGGCCGGCGCGCGGGACGCCGGCGGCGCCGGGCGCGCCGAGGTGCGCGTGCGCGTCCGGCCGGACGCGCTCGAGGTCACCGTGCTGGACGACGGCGGCGCGCGGCCGCTGGGCGGCATCCGCGAGCGCGTCGAGCTGCACGGCGGCCGCCTCACCGCCGGCCCCCGCAGCGCCGGCGGCCACGCGGTGCGCGCGCAGCTGCCGTTCGACGGCGCGGCGCCCGCGCCCCAGGGCGAGCCCGTGCGGACCTGCCCGGCCACGGCGTCGCGGGCGGCGGTCCGCCGCGCGCGCGGCGTCGTGGCGGCGATCCGCCGGCTGGAGCCGGTGGCCGTCGACCGGGCGCTGGCGGGCGGCGCGGCGGCCCTCGGCATCGCTGAGGTGCTGACCTCGCGCGACCTGAGCGGATCGCCGGCGCTCAACGCGCTGGCGGCCCTCGGCTACACGCTGCCGCTGGCCTGGCGGCGGCGGGCGCCGCTGCAGGCGATGGCCGCCACGGTCGCCGCCGCGATCCTGATGGGGCTGGCGCTGACCTCGCTGCTGCACCTCTTCGTCCCCTACGGCGCGGTGCTGGCGCTGGCCTTCGCCTGCGGGTCGCGCCTGGACCGGCGTCCGGCGTTGGCGGCGGCCGCGCTGATCCTGGGCGGGCTGCCGGCGGTCGTCTACACGATGCCCGACCAGACCGCCGGCGACTACTTCTTCCCCACCTGCATCGTGCTCGGGATCTGGATCGCCGGGCGCGTCGTGCGCTCGCGCACGCGGCTGACCGAGCGGCTGCACGAGAC
>JAICUS010000187.1 GCA_025935735.1 Solirubrobacteraceae bacterium
CGTACTCCGCGGACGGCGCGGGCGTGGCTCCCCACCCCGGGCGGTCGTGGCGGCGGTCGATCCACACCGACGGCAGGCCCTCCCGCTTGGCCGGGACGTGGTCGTGGAACAGGCTCTGGGCGACATGCAGCAGCTCGTCGCGCCGGACGCCGAGCCCGGGCAGCGCCGCGTCGAGCGCGCGGAAGTGCCTCTCGCCCGGCTTGTAGCCGCCCACGTCCTCGGCCGTGATGATCGCGGCGAAGTCGCCGCGCAGCTGCCGGTTGCTCCCGGCGAACCCGGCGCGATGCACGTTGGAGACGATGATCAGCTTGTAGTGCCGGCCCAGCCGGGCCAGCGCGCCGGCCGAGTCCGGGAACGCCGGCCAGTCCGGAACCGACTCGCCGAGCCGCCGCGCCCACTCGTCGCTCACCGGCGCGCCGAGCGCCTCGCCGGTGCGGCGAAAGGCCGCCGCCAGGACCTCCGGGTAGACCGCAGCGGGCGTCTCGCGCTCGACGGCCGCTTCATGATCGGCGTAGGCGAGCAGCAGCTCCTCGTCGCCGGCGTCGAGCCCCTGCTCGCGGGCCCACGGACCCAGGATCGCGGCGATCCCGGCCTCCCAGTCGATCAGCGTGCCGTAGCAGTCGAAGCTGAGGGCCCTGAACGCGGTCAGGTCGAGGTCGGACGTCATGACGGTGATGCTGCCAGGTGCATTACGGTCCGGGCAGATGGAGCTCGCTTACGACGACGTCGGCGCCGGACCGTGCGTCGTCCTCCTCCACGGGCATCCGTTCGACCGGTCGCTGTGGCAGCCGCAGCTCGCCGCGCTGGCCGGTGGCTTCCGGGTCGTGGCGCCCGACCTCCGCGGCTTCGGCGAGAGCCCGGTCACCCCGCACCTGGTCAGCCTGCGCGAGTACGCCGACGACGTCGCCGAGCTCCTCGACCGCCTGGGCATCGGCCGGGCGGCGATCGTCGGGCTCAGCATGGGCGGCCTCGTGGCGATGGAGCTCGCTACCGGGCAGCCCGCCCGCTGCTGGGCGCTCGGGCTGATCGCGACGACGGCCGAGCCGGTGGCCGCGGGCGAGAGCGCGCTGCGCCGCGAGCGGGCGGACCTGGTCGAGCGCGACGGCATGCAGGTCCTGATCGACTACATGCACACCGGCCTCTACGGGCCCCGCTGCCCACCGGCGGTGCGCGAGCGCGTCGACGCCATGATGGCCCGCGCCCCGGCTGCCGGCGCGGCCGCTGCCCTGCGCGGCCGCGCGGAGCGGCCCGACTACCGCCCCAGTCTTTGGCAGCTCGACCTGCCGGCGCTCGTGTGCACCGGCTCCGAGGACCCGTGGTCGAACGAGACGGTGACCGCCGAGATCATGGAGAACCTCCAACGTCCGGAGCTGGTCGTCATCGACGGCGCCGGCCACCTCCCGAACCTCGAGGCCGAGGCCGTCTTCAACGCCGCGCTCGCGGGGTTCCTCGAGCGACACGCGTCCGCCGGGTAGTCACTCGGCATGAAACGCGGCCGGAGACGTCGCCCCGGCGCGGGCGGCGGCCGCGCCGGCCGCCCTCCCGCATCCGAGGGATCGGGCTGTCGGCCTCAGCGGTCGTCGCTGTCGTACGGGTCGCGGCTGCCCGCCTTCGCCAGCCCGCGGCTGACCATGTAGCCGACGGTCAGGATCGTGGCGTAGAGCCATGCCTGGCGCGCGCCGAAGGCGCCGCCGGCGCTCCCGTCGACCACCGCGGCGGCGACCAGTACGCCGGCCAGCACCGCGAGGTACGCGAAGAACTCGGTCGTCTTGAATGCCGCCTTGGTCTCGGTGCTCAACCGCCGCGAGCGGTGCGGAGCGGTACGGGCGCCGTTGGCCAGGCCGTCGTTGCGCGTGTCAGTGGTACGCGTGCTCATGAAGTCCTCCGGGACTCGAGATGAATATGTCCTCGGACTGTCTCCGGAGCGTCGCACACGACCAACGGCTGCCTCCCGAGGTGGGAAACGGCGAGCGGACCATGGTTCCGCCGCGCCAACCCAGCGCTACCCGAGGCAGAGGGCACGACAAACGCCGCCGGCGTCCACACCCGACCCGCCGTCAACCGATCGGAACGAACACGGGTTCGACTGCGGAGCGTCACACAATCCGAACGCGTGTGTGCTGCGGCGGCCCGCTCGGGTAGGCGCGTCAGACGCGCAAGGTCCCGGGCGTGGCCCGCGCCGAGGGGCAGATCAAGGGCGCCGCGGCGTCCGAGAGCGACCTGCCGATCGCGCGCTACGACAAGCTCACCGCCGAGGAGATCACCAAGCGGCTGAACGAGCTCTCGCAGATCGACCTGGCCAAGGTCGACGCCTACGAGCGGCGCGGGCAGAACCGCAGCACGATCCTCGGCCGCATCGGCACGCTGCGGACCAGCGAGCCCTGGCCCGGCTACGACGAGCTGACCGCCGCCGAGGTCCAGGCCGTGCTCGCCGAGGGCGACGACGACCGCACCTCCCAGGTCCGCGTCTATGAGCGCGACCACAAGAACCGCGCCGGGGTCATCCAGGCCGCCGAGCGCGAGCTCAGCAACGCCTGACCACGGCTCCCTGCGCCACCGAGGCCCGGCACGCGCCGGGCCTCGGCCGGCGGTCGGAGGACGGGCCCTGGATCATGCGCCGCCCATGGCCGGCGCTATCGCAAGTCGATCGAGCGGCTCGCGGACAGCCGCGCGGCGCTCCGGCGCCCAGCGGTTCATCAGCCCCCGCACCGTCGAGTACCACCTGCGCAAGGTGTTCCGCAAGCTCGACGTCACCACCCGTCGGGAGCTGCGCGACGTACTCGCGGAGCAGTTCGCGTGACACCTGGGACCGGCTGGGCGAGCGCAACCCGATCATCACGCTGTTGCGCTCGGCGACGACCGAGCCCGCCGCCGCGGCGCTCATGCGCGAGTTCATGAGCCGGCGCCTGATGAAGCCGCTGCTCGAGCGCGCGGGCGCCGATCGGCCCGAGCTGCGCGGCGATCTGGTCGTCGCCCAGCTGCTCGGCGTCGGCCTCGCCCACTATGTCCTGCGCTTCGAGCCCTTGGCCGGCGCGCCCGCGGACCAGGTCGTGGCCGCCGTGGGCCCGACGCTGCAGCGCCACCTGACGGGAAGGCTGCCGTAGCCACGGCCATGAGCGCGCGGGGCGCGGCGGCGGCCGGCGCCGGCACCTCGCCCGGCGCCGCGGCGGTGAGCTTGAGGCTGCCCGAGGCGGTCCAGGCCGGCGTCAGCGTCCCCCGGCCGCCGAGGTCGAGACCGGTCAGCGCGAACGGCTCGTCGGGCGCCGGCCCGCTGGAGACGACGGTGAACTGGGTGCCCGGCGCGGGCGCGTAGGCCGGGTCGACCGCGACGTGCAGCGTGCCCGCCAGCCCACCGACGGCGGTGAGCGACCCGTAGCCCGTGCCCGGGGCGCTGCCGGCGATCCCGATCGTGATGATCGAGTCCGGGGTCGCGTGCAGGTAGTCGATCTGCAGGTTGCCGCGGTCGATGGCGATCGTCCCGTCGTTGAGGACGCCGCCGAGGTACGTCGCCGCCGCCGAGGTCTGGCGGATCGTGCCGAGGTTGAGCATCTCGAGCTCGGTCCCGCCGAAGCCCGGGTCCGACGACAGCTCGTTGCCGCTGCCGAGCATCACGGTCCCCCGGTTCGTCCACGCCGCGTCCCCGAGCATCAGCACGCTGCCGGTGAACGTCGTCGTGCCGCCGGTGTCCAGCCGGCTCGCGCCCGCCAGGCGCGTGCTGCCCACGCTCAGCGTCGAGCCGGGCGCGGTGACGATGTCCAGGTTGCCGGAGGCCGTCCCGGATTGCCAGGCCAGCGAGCCGGCGACGGTGAGCGTGCCGTCGCCGCCGAAGGTCGTGCTGCTGGGCGCGCTCAGCGTGAGGTCGGTCGCGCCGGCCTGCGCGCCGGCCGGGACGGACAGGGCGCCCTGCACCGTGACGCCGGTCAGCTGCGCGCCGTCCAGCGGCGTCAGCGGCTGCGAGATCCGCAGGCCGCTCAGCCGGCCCGAGGTCGACGTCGTCGCGCCGTAGTTGCCCGCGAGCTGCAGCGGCGCGCCGGCCGCGGACATCGCCCCGCGGTTGACCACCGACGTCTGCACCACCGCGCCCGACGGGCCCGCGCCCGGCGCGACCGTGAACGTGCCCGCGTTGACGAGCTGCGGCAGCGGCGTGACGCCGAGCCCCGTGGGGCTCACCGCCAGGCCGTTGGTCATCGCGGTGGTCGTCGCCTCGTTGACCCAGCGCGCGCCGCCGGCCATCCGGATCGCGCCCGCCGACCACGCCACCGGCCCCGCGGTGTCCAGCGTGTGCCCGGCTCCGATGTGGACGTCCGCGGCGGCGGCGATGGTCGCGGCGGCCGCCTGCGTGGTGCCGCCGTCACCGCCGAGGTCGCCGCCGGTCCACTTCAGCGTGCCGGCGAGCGCGGTGGTCCCCAGCGAGTTCAGCGCGCCCGCCGACAGGTCGACGTCGGTGAAGGCCGAGGCGCCGGTGAGCGTCAGCGCGGACTTGACCGCGACCGGTACCGCGGCCTGCACCGAGGCGACCGTGAACGGCGCGTTGACCACCGGCTCGGAGGTCGCGCCCGGCACGCAGACGGCGTCGGCGGCGGCGGGCACGCGGGCGAGGTCCCAGTTGGCGGCGTTGGACCAGTTCGGGCTGGGCGGCACGGCGCCGCCGGTCCAGGTGATCGTGCACGCGGGCGCGGCGGCGGCGCCCGGCGCGAACGCCAGCCCGAGCCCGACCACACCCGCGAGCGCGAGCCGCCTCACCACGGCACCTGCGTGCAGGACTTGCGGGCCAGCTTGCCGCTCAGCGGCAGCGGGGCGCTGTAGAGGTTTCGCCCGAGCGTCGGCGTCTCCGAGCCGGCGTTGTAGCCGCCGGTGGCGTCGGGCGTCAGCTGCTCGCCGAAGTAGTAGTCGCCCACGCCGAGCTTGACGGTCTGGTTGCGCAGGCCGCAGCCGAAGCCCCACTGGTTCATCTCGATCGTGTGCGTGTAGCCGAGGTTGTGCATGCCGATCGACCACTCGGCCACCCAGCCCTCGTTGGTCCCGCTCGTCGTGCCCAGCATGTCGGCGTCGGCGCCCGCGCCGAGGCCGAGGCCGAGCTCGGCGCAGCCGCTGAAGCCCTTGCTGTCGGCGCACAGCGACCCGCCGCCGCCGATCCCGAAGTAGCCCGAGAAGTTCAGGCAGAACAGGCCGCTGGGGTCGCGGTTGTCGACCGGGTCGCCCGCCGCGTAGGCGTAGAGCCCGAGCGGGCTCCCGGTGAACAGGGTCGGGTCGCGCTCCGCGAAGCGCCCCGCCGCCGGGTCGTAGTCGCGCAGGCCGAAGCGCACCAGCCCGGTCACCGGGTCCTCGATGCCGCCGGCGAAGCCGATCGGCAGCGAGAACGACGCGTCGCTCTGCGGGGCGCCGGGGTCGCTGTCGGCGACCACGCGGCCGAACGCGTCGTGGTTGAAGCGGCGCACGACCGTGCCGTCGAGCTTGGCGACGAGCCGCGGCGTCCCGACCTGGTCGGTGGCGACGAGGTAGCGCGTGCCGCCGCGGTCGAGCCCGAACAGCAGGCCGTCGTCGTCGTAGAAGTAGGTCGTCAGCGTGCCGGCCTGGTCGGTCGTGGCGGTGACCTGGAACGGGTCGCTCGGGTTGCCGTAGAGGAAGCTCGTCGCCGCGGCCCCGTCGGCGCGGTGGACGAGGCGGCCGAACGCGTCGTAGTCGTAGGCGAGGTCGTGGCCGCCCGCGGCGGCGTGCACGAGGTCGCCGCGCGCGTCGTAGCCGAAGCTGTCCCCGCCGCGCGCGGTCATGAAGCCCGCGTCGTCGTAGCCGTAGCTCGTGCCGTCGCGCGTGACGACGCGGTCGTTGTCGTCGTAGGTGGCGATCTGCGCGGCGCCGCCGTCGTAGCGCGCCGAGGTGCGGTTGCCGTCGGCGTCGTAGGCGTACTGCTCGACCGTCGCGCCCGCCTCGGTCACCTTCAACAGGTTGCCGCTCCCGTCGTAGACGTAGTCGTAGGTGCGCAGCGTCCCGTTGACGGTCTCGCGGCGCTCGCTCACCCGGCCGGCGGCGTCGCGGGTGATCCCGAGCTGGTAGGCGGTCCCGAGCGTGCGGTCCTGAGCGTCGGCGAGCGCGTCATAGCCGATGGCGAGCGTCGCCGCCCCGTCCGCGGCGTCGGAGTACTTGGTCGGCTGCCCGGTCTGCGGGCTGCGCGCGATCGTCCACGGCCCCAGCGAGGTGGTCAGCAGGTCGGCGTCGCGACCGATCGCGTAGCTGCGGTGCGCCGAGGCGGCGTCGACCTGCATGGACGCGGCCATCAGGTCGTCGTTGGCGGTGTAGGTGAACGTCCCCGCGGCGGCGCCGGTGAAGGCCTGCGTGAGCGGCAGGGCGCCGTCGTAAGTCAGTCCCAGGGTCTGCGTCGGGCCGGCGGCGCTCGCGAGGCGGTCCGTCGCGCCGGCGTAGGCGAAGTCCGCGGCGGCGCCGTCCGGGCCCTGGGTGCTGATCGACGACAGCCTGCCGCCGGCGTCGTAGTGCTGGGTCATGCTCGTGCCGTTGGGCAGCGACGTCGTGTCCAGCGAGCGGTTGGCCGTGTACGTGCGGTGATACGGAGCCGTGGCGCCGGGCGCCGTGACCGTCAGCGGCTGGTCGTCGGCGGTCGCGGCCAGCGCGTAGTGCGGGCCGCCGGGCAGCGTGACGCCGGTCCGGTTGCCGTTGCCGTCGTAGGCGAAGCTCCACTGGCGCGCGCCCGACGTGAGCGTGCCGACCCGGTCCGCGGCGTCGTAGCCGCGCGTGACGCTGTCGCCCGCGGCGTCGGTCGTGGTCGTCGGGCGGCCCTGCGCGTCGTAGGCGAACGTCTCGTGGCGGCTGCCCTGCGCGACGCTCGAAAGCCGGCCGTCGTCGTCGTAGGTCGCGGCGATCGGCGTGACCCCCGCGGCCGGCGTGACGCTGACCGGGCGCCCGAGCGCGTCCAGCGCGATCGACCGGTGGCGCCCGGCCGGCGTGGTGAGCGAGATCGTCCCGCCGCCCGTGCCCGCCGCCGTGTAGCTCTGCGTGGTGGCACGGCCGTTGATCGTGACGACGTCGGTGCGCGCGGTGAGCGCGTTGAGGTCCGTGAAGCTCTCGCTGCGGGTCGCGGTGGCGGTCCGCGTGCGCCCGCCGGGGGTGGTGACGGTCTCGGAGGCGACGTAGGGCAGCTGCATCCCGAAGCGCGGGTCCGGCGCCAGCACGACCTTGCGGGTCGTTCCGTCGGGCGCCGTGTTGGTGACCGACCCATCGGTGTCGTAGAGCGTCGTGGCGCGGCCGCCGTCCGGATCCGTGACGGTGAACCGGTAGCTGCCGTCCGGCCGGGCCTCGGTCGCGTACGTCGTCGCCCGGCCGGCGTCGGTGATCTCGACCTGCCATGCGCCCGGCCCGGTGTCGGTGCGCTCGAGGGTCTTGGTGTCGCCGCCGGCGTTGACGTCGGCGGTCAGCCGGCCGCCCGCGTCGTAGGTGAAGCTGTGGTGGCCGCCGCGCGGGTCGGTCAGCCCGGTCAGCAGGCCGCCGGACCCGTACGCGAGCGTCGTCTCCAGCCCGCCGGGGGCGGTCAGCGACGACAGGTAGCCGCTCCCGTCGCGGCCGAGCGTCGTCGTCTGCCCGCCGCGGGCGACCAGCGCGGTCGCGTGGCCCGCGCCGTCGCGCTGGACCGTGAGCAGCGGCGCGGACGGGGCGGTGGCGCGCAGCGAGGACGGGTCGTCGACGCGCGCCAAGCGCCCGGCGCCGTCGTAGGTGAGCTGGTACAGCGTCGCGCCCGTCAGCGCCTCGTGGACGCGCAGCAGCCGGCCGGACGGCGAGAACTCGTCGATCGCGTCGCCGCCCGGCGTCGGGACGGGGACGTTGCCGGAACCGAAGCCCGGCCCGGGTGAGGCGATCCGCCAGACGCGCTGGCCGTTGGGCTGATAGCCGCCGATCTGGGAGAACGCGATCCGCCCGTCGGCCTGCACCGCGACGCCCTCCGGGCCGCTCGGGATGCTGTGGTAGTCCAGCTGCGCGGCCGCCGCCGACAGGCCGTCGGCGGCCAGTGCGGTGCCGCCGCCGGCGACGGTGGAGATGATCCCGTCGGTGCCGACCATGCGGACGCGGCTGTCGCCCGTGTCGGCGATCAGCACCGCGCCCTCGGGGCTGGCGGTGACCTTCTCGGGGCGCGACAGGTGCGCGGTCGCCGCGGGCTCGCCGTCGCCGATGCCGGTCACCGGGGCGCCGCCGCCCGCGAGCGTGTCGATGACGCCGTCGAGCGTGACGCGGCGCACGCGGTCGTTGTCGGTGTCGGCGATGAGGAGGTCGCCGTCGCGGTCCAGCGCGACGCCGCGCGGCGCGCGCAGCCTGGCGGAGAGCGCGGCGCCGCCGTCCCCTGAAAAGCCCGGGCTGCCGGTGCCCGCGACGGTGGCGATCCGGCCGCCGGTGCCGATCGCGCGCACGCGGTCGTGGCCGGTGTCGGCGATGTAGACGGCGCCGTCCGGGGCGACCGCGACGCCCATCGGCGCCGACAGCCGGGCAGACGTCCCGGCGCCGCCGTCGCCGAGCCCGTCGGCCGGCCCGCCGCCCCCGGCGACGGTGCTGATCGTCCCGCCCGGGGAGATCCGGCGGACGCGGTTGGCGCCGGTGTCGGCGACGTAGACGGAGCCGTCGGCGGCGACCGCGACGTCGCGAGGCTGCGAGAGCCGCGCGGCCGTGGCGGGGCCGCCGTCGCCGGCGAAGCCGTAGACGCCGGTCCCCGCGATCGTGGTGATCGTGCCCGCCGCGCTGACCCGCCGGATGCGGTTGTTGTCGCTGTCGGCGATGACGATGGCGCCGTCGGGCGCGGCGGCGATGCCGCGCGGCGCGTAGAGGGCGGCCGAGGTACCCGGGCCGCCCTCGCCGCTGAAGCCCCCGACGCCGATCCCGGCGAGGGTGTCGAGGACGTCGAGGACGGCGGGCGTCGCCGTGCCGGTCTGGCCGTCGCCCGTCAGCAGCGTGTGCGACTGCGGGTCGTAGGAGTCGAGCACGGACAGCCCCCAGCCGTCGATCGGGCCGAGCGCGGGCGCGAACAGCCCGACGTCGGCGTCCGCCCACACGGTGTAGGTCAGGCCCGAGCGGCTCGCGTCCAGCCCGAAGCCGGAGAACATCGCCCACGAAGACGACGGGAGCTCGCCGCCCGGCACCGCCGGGACGCCCGGGAGCGTGCCGACGGCCTGCTGATAGACCGCCTGGTACTTGAAGCCGACGCGCACGTGCGCGGTCACCCCGCCCACCAGGCGGCGCCCATAGGCGTCGAGGCCGTCCCAGACGTACGTGTAGCGCTCGCCCGGCGTCAGGTCTGAGACGGGGAACTCCTTGTCGACCGCGCGCCCGGCGATCCGGATCTCGACTTCGACGGCCTGCAGGCCCGCGGACGCGGGCGGCAGCGTCGAGTCGAGCGGGATCGTGATCGTCCGGTGGACCGCCCCCGCCCCGGGCATCGTCCCCGAGAGGTAGGTCAGGCGGAACGGCGTGCCGTCGACCGGCTCGCTCTCCCCGAGCTCCTGCGTCGTGCAGTGGATCACCGAGCCCTTGTCGCACGGCCCCATGCACAGCTGGAGCAGCGACGTGCAGCCGCCGGCGGGCGGGCCGCCGTTGGGCGCGACCGCGTCGGACGACGGCCCGTAGGGCAGGTTGTGGTCCCAGATCGTGAAGTGGCGGATCACCATCCGCCAGAGCTTCGCCCCGGGCGGATAGAGACCGGCGAGCGTCGCCCGCTCGGCGTCGGTGACGCCGAACCGCGCGTACAGCTCGGGGTGCGCCGCGCCGTCGCCCGCGAGGTCGAGGTCCGCCCTCCCGCCGGTGATCGAG
>JAICUS010000289.1 GCA_025935735.1 Solirubrobacteraceae bacterium
CCCGGCGTGGTCTACCGCGAGCTGGAGGGCGCCCGCTCCCGTGCCGTCCTCCTGCGCCGCCCGGAGCCGCCGCCGGCGCCGGTCGTCGCGGCGATCGCGCTCGCGCAGCACCTCTTCGATGCGCTGGACGCATCGAACGATGACGGCGGCGGGCTCGATACCCAGGCCGGCCGCGCGTAGCTTCCGCCGCCGTGCGCGAGCGCCGGCCAACAGACCCGCGACGGTGGGGCGGGCAGCGCGTGCGGGCGCTGGCGCTGCTGTGGAGCGCGGCGCCGCTGCACGCCGTGCTGGCGGCGTGCTTCATCGTCGCCGAGGGCGCGCTGCCGGTGCTCGTGCTCATCGCCATGGGGCGGATGACGGGGGCGATCCCCGGCGCCGTGACCCACGGGCTCGCGTCGCCGGCGGGCGACCGGCTCGTCGGCGCGCTCGCAGTGGCCGGCGGCGTCTACGCGCTCTCGCTGCTGCGCGGCCCGGTCGAGGACGCGCTGACCGCGGCCGCGACCGCGCGGGTGGACGCGGCGATGCAGCGCCGGCTGGTGGCGGCGGTGACCGCGCCCGTGGGGATCGGCCACCTGGAGGACCCGGAGACGCTCGACCGCTTGGCGTCCGCCCGCGGCGAGCTGCTCGGCGGCCGCCCGGCGAGCGCGCCGATGGCCCTCGTCTCGCTGCTCGGCGACCGCCTGACCGGCATCCTCGCCTGCGTCGTGCTGGCCACGTTCCGCTGGTGGCTCGGGCTGGCGGTCCTCGTCGCCTGGCGGCTCGCCCGGCGCCCGCTCGCCGCGCTCGTGCGCCTGCAGGCCACGCGGGTCCGCCGGGCGGGCGAGCCGCTGCGCCGCAGCTGGTACCTGCTCGGGCTCGCCTGGCGCGCGCCCGCGGCGAAGGAGGTCCGGGTGTTCGGTCTGGGCGGCTGGCTCGCCGGCCGCCACCGGGACGAGTGGCTCGGCGCGATGGCGCCGACGTGGGACGAGCTGCGCCGGCTCGACCGCCGCGTCTGGCTGTCCGGCGCGCTCGTGCTCGCCGCCTACGCGCTGGCGGCCGGGACGCTCGGCTGGGCGGGCTACCACGGCGAGATCTCGCTGCGCACGCTGGCCACGATGCTGCCGATGCTGCCGGCGACCATGTCGGCCGGCTCGATCACGCTGGCCGACATCTCGCTCGAGCAGCTGCTCACCGCGCTGCCCGACCTGGACGCGCTGACCGCCGCGCTGGACCGCGAGACGGTCGCCCCCGGCGCCGTGCCCGCCCGTGGGCGGCCGCGCGAGCGGGTGCGGCTCGAGGGCGTGGGGTTCAGCTACCCCGGCGTCGCGGTGCTCGAGGGGCTGGACCTCGAGCTGCGGATCGGGGAGTCACTCGGGCTCGTGGGCGTCAACGGCGCGGGCAAGACGACGCTGGTCACGCTGCTCGCCCGCCTGCGCGAGCCGACCGCCGGCCGGATCACCGTCGACGGCGTTCCGCTCGCCGAGCTCGACGCGCGCGAGTGGCAGCGCCAGGTCGCGGTCGTCTACCAGGACTTCGCCCGCTTCCCGTTCAGCGCCGCGGAGAACGTGGCGCTGCTCGGCGCGCCCGACCCGGCGCGGCTGGAGCGCGCCGCCGCCCGCGCGGGCGCGACCCGGATCCTGGAGCGCGTGGGCTGGGAGGCCGTCCTCTCGCCCCGCTACCGCGGCGGGACCGACCTCAGCGGCGGCCAGTGGCAGCGGATCGCGCTGGCCCGGGCGCTCTACGCGGTCGAGGGCGGCGCGCGGGTGCTCGTGCTCGACGAGCCGACCGCCCAGCTCGACGTGCGCGGCGAGGCCGCGTTCTACGACCGCTTCCTCGAGCTGACCGCGGGCGTGACCAGCATCGTGATCTCGCACCGCTTCGCGTCCGTGCGCCGGGCCGGCCGGATCGCGGTCCTGGAGCGCGGCCGGATCGCCGAGCTGGGCACGCACGCCGAGCTGGTGGCAGGCGGCGGGACGTACGCCGAGATGTTCCGCGTCCAGGCGGAGCGGTTCGCCGCATGAGGCGCCGGCTGGTCGGCGTCCTGCTGGGCACGGGCGTGCGCGCCGCGCCGCTCACGGCCGCCGCCTGCCTGGCGATGAGCGTGGTCGCGGCGGGCGCCTCGGTGGCCTACAGCCTCGGCTTCCGCGAGGTGGTGGACGGCGCGCTGGCCCACGACGGCGGGCGGGTGGCGCTCGGCGCGGCGCTGGCCGCCGGGCTGTTCACGCTGTCCTGGCTGCTGGCCGTGGCGAACGCCACGCGCGGCTCGCTGCTCACCGACCAGGCGAGCCTCGCGCTCGGCGTGCGGATCGCCCGCCTGGTGGCCACGCTGCCCACGCTCGACCACTTCGAGCGCCCGGAGCTGCTCGCGCGCGTGGAGCAGGTGACCGACAACCGGCGCACGCTCGCCGGGGCGCCGCGCCAGCTCATCGGGCTCACCGGCCAGACGCTGCGCGCGATCGGGATCGTGATCCTGCTGGCCACCGTCTATCTGCCCGTGCTGGTGGTCCCCGCACTGGCGCTCGCCCCGGCGCTGTCGGACCGCGCCGCCGCGCGCGTCCAGCGGCGCTCCGACGACGCGCTGGCCGACGACCGGCGGCTGCTGGGCGACCTGTTCGGGCTGGCCACCAGCCCGGCGGAGGCGCGCGAGCTGCGCACCTACGGGATCACGCGCGCGGTGGCGGAGCGCCACGCCGAGCTCACCGTGCGGGTCCGCCGCGCCACGGTGCGCGCCGCGCTGCTCAGCGCGGCGCTGGAGGCGGTGGGCTGGCTGGTGTTCGCCGCCGGGCTGGTCGCGGCGATCGCGGTGCTCGTGCTGCGCGCCGCGCACGGCCACGTCTCGCCCGGCGAGGTCGTGATGTCGGTGTCGCTGCTGCGCCGGGCGCAGACCCAGATCTCGCGCTCCACCGACACCGCCGGCAGCTTCTCCACCTCGCTCACGGCCGCCCGCGCGCTGCTGGCGCTCGAGGACCTCGCCGCCGCGCACCCGGCCGGTCAGGCGCGGCCGCCCGCCCGGCTCGCGCGCGGTATCGAGCTGCAGGACGTCACGTTCGCCTACGGCGAGGCGCCCGTGCTCGGCCCGGTCAGCCTGACGCTGCCCGCGGGGGCGACCGTCGCGCTGGTGGGGGAGAACGGCGCCGGCAAGACGACCCTGGTCAAGCTGCTGTGCGGCCTGCACCGCCCGGCGTCGGGGTGCATCCTGGTCGACGGCGCCGACCTCGCGAGCCTCGACCCCGCCGCCTGGCGCGAGCGCGTGAGCGGCGCCTTCCAGGACTTCGTCCGCTTCGCGTTCCCGCTGCGCGAGAGCGTCGGCGTGGGCGACCTGCCGCGGATCGGCGACGTTCCCGCGGTCCGGGCCGCGCTCGCTCTGGCCGGCGCCGCCGACCTGGAGCGCATCGGGCTGGACACCCGCGTGGGCGGCCGCTTCACCGGCGGCCGCGAGCTCTCGGGCGGCCAGTGGCAGCGGCTCGCGCTGGCCCGCGGCCTGATGCGCCAGAACCCGCTGCTGGTCGTGCTCGACGAGCCCACCGCCAGCCTCGACGCCCCCAGCGAGGCCGCGCTGTTCGCCCGCTACGCCGCCGCCGCGCGCGCAGCGGGCGCCGCCCAGGGGACGATCACCCTGCTCGTCTCGCACCGCTTCTCCACCGTCCGCGCCGCCGACCTGATCGTCGTGCTCGACCACGGAAGGGTCGAGGAGGTCGGGACGCACGACGCGCTGCTGGACGCCGGCGGCACGTACGCCGAGCTGTTCCGCCTGCAGGCGCGCGGCTACGCGGCGTGACAGGCTGGCGCCATGACGGACTACATCGTGGTCGGCGCCGGCTCGGCCGGCTGCGTGCTGGCGAACCGGCTGACCGAGGACCCCGGCACGAGCGTGCTCCTGCTGGAGGCCGGCGGGCCCGACCGCTCGCCCAACATCAAGATCCCCGCGGCCTTCGCCAAGCAGTTCCACTCCAAGCTCGACTGGGACTTCTGCACCGAGCCCGAGCCGCACGTCGACGGCCGCTCGCTCTACATCCCGCGCGGGAAGAGTCTGGGCGGGTCGAGCTCGATGAACGCGATGCTCTACGTGCGCGGCCGCCCGCTCGACTACGACCTGTGGGAGAAGCAGGGCGCCGCCGGCTGGGGCTGGGACGACGTGCTGCCGTACTTCCTCAAGTCCGAGGACAACGCCCGCGGCGCGTCGGAGTTCCACGCCGCCGGCGGGCCGCTGCGGGTGGAGGAGCAGCGCTCGCCGCGCGCCTCGGTCGCTCGCCGGCTGATCCGCGCCAGCGAGGCGGCCGGGATCCCGCTGCGCGCCGACTACAACGGCCCCGAGCAGGACGGCGTGGCGATGTTCCAGGTCACCCAGCGCCGCGGCGCCCGCTGGAGCGCCGCCGACGCGTTCCTCAAGCCCGCCCGCTCACGGCCCAACCTGACCGTCCATACGAAGGCCCAGGTGCTCGGGCTCGAGCTGCAGGGCGACCGCGTGACCGGGGTCCGCCTGAAGGGCGAGACCGTGCGGGCCGAGCGCGAGGTGCTCCTGTGCGCGGGCGCGATCGGCTCGCCGCACCTGCTGCTGCTCAGCGGCATCGGCGACCCCGACGAGCTGCGCGCCGCCGGCGTCGAGCCGCGCCACGCGCTGCCCGGCGTGGGCCGCAACCTGATGGACCACCCGTTCGTGACGCTGATCTGGGAGGTGTCGGACACCGACACGCTGCTCGACGCCGAGCATCCGCGCCACCTCGCCGAGTGGCTGCTGCGCCGCACCGGCCCGTTGACCTCGCCGGTGGCCGAGGTGTGCGCGTTCGTGCGCACCCGGCCCGGGCTGCCGGCCGCCGACGTCCAGTTCCACATGGGCGCCGCCTACTACGAGGACCACGGGCAGGAGACCTACGACGGCCACTGCGCGGTCATCGCGCCCGTGCTCGTCTCCCCGCAGGCCCGCGGCCGCGTCTGGCTGCGCTCCGCCGACCCGGCGGCCAAGCCGCGGATCGTCACCAACTCGCTCTCGCAGCCCGACGACGTCCGCTCGCTGGTCGACGGGATGCTGCTGGCGCGCGAGATCGCCGCCCAGGGCCCGTTGGGCGAGGCGGTCGTGCGCGAGCTCAAACCGGGCCCGGAGGTCACCGCGCGCGAGGACCTGGAGGCCGACCTGCGCCGCCGGCTGATGCTGATCTACCACCCGGTCGGCACGTGCCGGATGAGCGACCACGGCGAGGACGCGGTGGTCGACTCGCGGCTGCGCGTCCACGGGCTGCAGGGCCTGCGCGTGGTCGACGCGTCGGTGATGCCGGTGATCCCGGGCGGGAACACGAACGCGCCCACGATCATGATCGCGGAGCGCGCGGCGGACCTGATCCGCGCCTGAGGGGGCCGCCCTGCGGCGGCCCCCCAAGCCGTTCACCAGTGGTAGCGGCGTCCGCGATCGCGGTCGAAGACCGTGGAGAGGTCCTCGACGTTCGCGTCGCGGGAGCTGAGCGGCCGCAGGCCGTAGCGGTGCTCGATCGTCGCGGCGATCGAGGTCGTGTCGTGCTCGGAGCTGTCGACCTCGAAGTAGTCCGGCAGCATCGGCGAGACGACCAGCGCCGGGATGCGCGTGCTCGGGCCGTGCGCGTCGTGCGGGCCGGGCGTCGTGGAGCCCTGGCCGGGCGGCGGCACGTGGTCCCACTGCCCGCCGAACTCGTCGTAGGTGACGATGACCATCGTGTCGCGGGCGCAGGCGCTGCCCTCGATCGACTTCAGCAGCTCGACGAGGTGGTCGGAGCCGTTGTGCTCGCTGGCGTAGCCGGGATGCTCGTTCTCGGCGCCGAGCGGCTTGACGATGCTGACCGGCTTGAGCCGGCAGCTGCGGTTGGACGCCGCCGCGAGCTGCTGGAACTCCGTCTCGTCGCGCAGATGGCGCTCGCGCATCTGCGTGCCGGGCGCGAACGACGCGTAGTAGTTGAGCGCCTGGTGGTGGTACTGGAAGAGCTTGTCGGGGCAGTTCGGGTAGGTCGCCCCGGACGCCGTGTTCGGGTCGCTGCACGTCGGGCCGTTGCCGTTCGTCCAGCCCGGCTCGCCCACGCGCCCGTCGGCGTTCGACCAGCCGCCGGAGTACCAGGCCCAGTCGACGTGCGCGGCGCTGAGGCGGTCGCCGATGGTCGGCGCCGTCTGCGGCGGCAGCTTGCGCGAGTCGGCCGTCCCCGGCTGGTAGGGCTGGTAGGTCGGCTGGGTCGTGTTGACCGCGTAGTCGCCGCACAGGGTGCCGGGCGGCGCGGGGATGCGTCCGGCCGGGACGGCGGGCGGGTTGCACGACTCGGTCAGCTGCGCGTTGACCACCGGCGACGTCGCCTTGTACAGCGGGTAGTTCGCCGGCATCCCGTTGGCGTCCACCACCGAGTGCAGGTCGTTGGGTCCGCCGTCATTGACCGCGTTCGGCCAGACGGGCGTGCGGGCGGCGACGAGCCACTGGTGGTTGAGGAACGAGCCGCCGAACGCGCTCTGGAAGAACGCGTCCTCGATCGCGTAGCGCGGGTGGCCCGGGCTGTGCAGGTACTGGTAGATGGGCAGCGCGCGGGTGTTGTAGTGGCCCATCGTCAGCCCGACGGCGTCGCTGCCGGTGACGTAGCGGTTCTGCATGCCGCCGTTGAGCTGGTACTGCTCCTCATAGAAGCGGTGCACCAGGTCGCGCGTGCAGCCGCCGGGGAGGCCGCTGCCCTTGGGCACGCCGTTGGCGGCGAAGACGCCGGGCGCGGGGCAGGTGGTGTCATCCGGCTTGATGTAGTCGTCGATGGCGTACGGCGCGTTCGTGAAGTGGCTGGCGAACGGCGTGGCCGTGGACGAGTCGGTGCACGTGGTGCTCAGCGGCACCGGCGACGTCAGGTTGACGTCGTCTTGCAGCAGGCAGCCGTAGGGCTGGCCGGCCTGGTTGACCTGCGTGGTCCGGGAGATGTCCACGCTGCCCAGCCCGTTGACGCCCTCCCAGCCGCCGTACAGGTTGTCGAAGCTGTGGTTCTCCTCGTAGATGACCACGATGTGCTTGACGTCGCGCAGGCTCGCGCCGTGGCCGTGGTCGTCGTGGTTCGCGGGCGCCACGGCGACGCCCACGGCCCCCGCAGCCGCCACCGCCCCGATGACGGCGACGGCCAGACGATGTCCTCGCATCGACCCTCCTCCTCTCTGTCGTGCCGGCCCTCTCACCGGCCCGGCGCGACTATCTCAGATCGCCGCGGGCCGCGAGCGTGCGACGATCGGCGGGTGGATCTCGTTGCGCGCCTGCGGCTGGAGCGCCCGGTGGTGCAGGCCGGGATGGGCGGCGGGCTGGCGGGCGCGGGGCTGGCCGCGGCGGTCTCGGCGGCGGGAGGGCTGGGCACGGTCGGGCTCGTGCCGGACCCGCGGGCGTGGGGGGCCGCGGAGGGGCGGGGGCGGCTGCGGGGGCCGTGGGCGTCGCCGTGGCGCCCGCGAACCACGACGACCACGGCCACGGCGCGAGCCTGCGCGACGTCAAGCACATC
>JAICUS010000815.1 GCA_025935735.1 Solirubrobacteraceae bacterium
CCGAGTTGAGCTTGATCAGCGAGATGTCGTTGTAGGCGCACTCGTTCGCGTCGGTGTCGCCGGCCGCCTGCATCGCCGCCCAGGAGGAGTAGGCGAGCGTGCCGGGCTGCGACGCCCCGTCGACGTCGACCGCCGTGCCGAGCGGCAGGCTCGGCGTCGTGCAGCCGTCGGTGTCGGTGTTGGAGCCCGTGCCCGCGCAGTGCGCGGCCTGGCCGAGGTACTCGGTCCCGGAGGCGTCGTAGAAGACGAAGTTCGACGTGCACTGGGCGCCGTTGGTCACGGTCTGCACGCCGGGGTGGATGGTCGCGGAGGCTGCCGGGGCCCAGGTGGGCGCGGCGGAGGCCGTCGACGCGCACAGGAGCGTCGCCGCGGCGGCCGCGAGGCCGATGAGGGGCTTGCGCATATCGGCACGAACGACGGCGGGGGCGCAAACTTGCGGCGGCTAAGGTGCTTCGGCATGGCCCTCCAGCTCTTCGACACGTCCAGCACGCTCGCTCCCCTCGACTCCGAGATCCGCGCCAAGGTCGCGGCGGTGCTGGACAAGGGCGTGTTCGTGCTCGGCCAGGAGGTCCGCGGCTTCGAGGCCGAGTTCGCCGCGTACGTGGGCGTCCCCCATGCCGTCGGGGTCGCCAACGGCACCGACGCGATCGTGCTCGCGCTGCGCGCGCTGGGCATCGGGCCCGGCGACGACGTCGTCGTGCCGTCGTTCACCTTCTACGCCTCCGCCGAGGCGATCGCGCTGACCGGCGCCCGGCCCGTGTTCTGCGACGTCGACCCGGCGACGTTCTGCGTCACGGCCGACACGGTCAAGGCCGCGCTGACGCCGCAGACCAAGGCCGTGCTGGCCGTCCACCTGTTCGGCAACGTCGCGCCGGTGGCGGAGATCGAGGCGCTCGGCGTGCCGGTGGTCGAGGACGCCGCGCAGGCCGCGGGCACGCGGACCCCGAACGGCCGCCCCGGCGCGCTGGGCACGCTTGCCACGTTCTCGTTCTATCCGTCCAAGAACCTGCCGTGCTTCGGCGACGGCGGCGCGGTGACCACGCGCGACGAGGCGCTGGCCGAGCGCGTGCGGATGCTGCGCTTCCACGGCTCGCGCGACAAGCAGACGTTCGAGCTGGTGGGCCACAACTCGCGCCTGGACGAGCTGCAGGCGGGCATCCTGCGCGTGCTGCTGCCGCACCTGGACGCCTGGGCGGACGGCCGTCGCGCGGCCGCGCGCGCGTATGCCGACGCCGGCCTGGGCGAGCTCGTGTCGCTGCCCGAGCCGACCCCGGGCAGCGAGCCGGCCTGGCACCTCTACGTCGTGCGCCACGAGCGCGCGGACGAGATCCTCGAGGCGCTCAACGCCGCGGGGATCGGCGCGCGCTCCTACTACCGGCTCCCCGTGCACCGGCAGCCCGCCATGGCGGCCTATGGCGGTGCCGGGCTGGAGCTGCCCGGCACGGCGGAGGCGTCGCGGACCAACCTGGCGGTCCCGATGAGCCCGGTGCTCGGCCCCGACGAGGCCGCGGAGGTCGTTTCCGCCATGCGCGTGCCCGCGCTCGCTTGAAAGTCTGGATCGACTTAACCAACTCGCCGCACGTGCTGGTCATGCGGCCGGTGATCGACGTGCTGCGGGCCCGCGGCGCCGAGGTCCTCGTCACCGCGCGCGACTTCGCGCAGACGCTCGGGCTGCTCGAGCGCTTCCGCATCGACCACACGGCGATCGGCCACCACCGCGGCGGCGCGCTGGCCGCCAAGGGGCTCGGGCTGGCCTCGCGCTCGGCCGCGCTGGTGCGCTGGGCGCGCGGCCGGCGGATCGACCTCGCGCTCGGCCACGGCTCCAACGACGTGTCGATCGCCGCCGCGCTGCTGCGCATCCCGTCGGCCACTGCGTTCGACTACGAGTGGGCGCGCGTGCAGCACTCGGTGAACTGCCGGCTGGCCCGCCGCGTGGTGGTCCCGGAGGTCATCCCGCCCGAGCGCCTGGCGCCCTACGGCGCGACGGCGGAGAAGCTGCGCCGCTACGCCGGCCTCAAGGAGGAGTACTACCTGGCGGACTTCGAGCCGTCCGGCGAGGTCCTGGACGAGCTGGCGATCGACCCCGCCGAGCC